>NZ_RZQG01000258.1:0-7037 GCF_003998635.1 Mesorhizobium sp. M7D.F.Ca.US.004.03.1.1 | reverse complement strand
CCCCGACACCAAGCGCGTCCACACCTCCTACGCGCTGGCCGCGACGACGACGGGACGCTTGTCATCCTCCGACCCGAACTTGCAGAACATTCCGGTGCGCACCGCCGAAGGTCGCAAGATCAGGACCGCCTTCATCACCGACAAGAGCCATCGGCTGGTCTCGGCCGACTACAGCCAGATCGAGTTGCGCGTCCTCGCCCATGTCGCCGAGATTCCGCAACTGCGGCAGGCCTTTGCCGACGGCGCCGACATCCACGCTATCACTGCGTCGGAAATGTTCAATGTGCCGGTCGAGGGCATGCCTTCGGAAGTCCGCCGCCGCGCCAAGGCGATCAATTTCGGCATCATCTACGGCATTTCGGCCTTCGGTCTCGCCAACCAGCTGTCGATCCCGCGCGAGGAAGCGAGCAACTACATCAAGAAATACTTCGAGCGCTTCCCCGGCATCCGCGACTACATCGAGGAGACCAAGGCCTACGCTCGCGAGCACGGCTTCGTCGAAACCATCTTCGGGCGCCGCATCCACTATCCCGATATAAGATCGTCCAATCCCTCGCTCCGCGCGTTCAACGAACGCGCCTCGATCAACGCCCGCCTGCAAGGCACCGCCGCCGACATCATCCGCCGCGCCATGATCCGCATGGAGGAGGCGCTGGAAAAAGCGGGCCTTTCAGCACGCATGCTGTTGCAGGTGCATGACGAACTGATCTTCGAGACCGTAGAGGCCGAAGTCGAGGCGACGATCCCGGTCGTGCGTCACGTCATGGAAAACGCGGCGATGCCTGCGGTATCGATGTCGGTGCCGCTACATGTCGACGCGCGCGCCGCCAACAACTGGGACGAGGCGCATTGATGCATATTACCCTAACCTACAAGGGTCCCGTGCAAGGCAATGCGAGAAAGCAGAGCGATGTGTGGCGACTCAGAAAATCGTTTCACAAACAATTATGTAAGCTCAGTTCGACGGATGAGTTCGGCTATGTCGAGAAATATGCCGACCAGGAAACAGAAAATCTACATCCAAATATTGGCATCGAGGTCGCCAACTCGCGATACGTTCCGTTTGTTACATCTAAGATGAAAACCCGCTGCTCACTTTACATCAGAGTACTGAGAGGCGTTAGGCAATACAATCCAGTACTCGGAAACGTCGATCTGGACAACAGAGTAAAAACACTAATTGATGCACTGCGAGCTCCCCAACAAGTGAGCGAGACAAAAGAATCCGACGGAACAGTCAAATAGTCCTCCTAGAAGACGACTCTCTGATCGATGGAATAACAGTGAAATCAGACCACTACTTAGATGAGGATGACGATGGCGTCGTTTTGGCAATTGTAACTGCTAATATCCATCTCGCGCATGCGACTTGGGCCAATATGCATCTAGGCTCAGGACCTATTAAAACTCTTGCGGCGACGCCAAACGGCTGATTCATTTGCGGTGCGAGGAGGCGCTGCAATGAGTGATTTGATCTGGCTGTCGGAGGCGCAGATGCGTCGGATCGAGCGGCATTTCCCGCTGTCTCACGGTGTGCCGAGGGTCGATGATCGGCGGATCGTCAGCGGCATCATCTTCGTGATCAGGAACGGCCTGCGGTGGCGCGACGCACCCAAAGAGTATGGTCCCCACAAGACGATCTACAACCGCTTCATCCGCTGGAGCCGCCTTGGCGTATTCAATCGGATATTCGCCGAATTGGCGGCAAAAGGCGGCAAGCCCGATCAACTGATGATCGATGCCACCCATTTGAAAGCACATCGAACGGCCGCCAGCCTGCTAAAAAAGGGGCTGTTCCCCGACGTATCGGGCGAACCAAGGGCGGCCTGAACTCCAAGCTGCATGCTGTATGCGATGGACATGGCCGGCCGCTGATCATGCTGCTCAGCGAAGGGCAGATGAGCGACTACAAAGGCGCCGCGCTCATGATCGACGCCTTCCCGAAAGCCGCAGCCTTACTTGGTGACAAAGGCTACGACGCCGACTGGTTCCGCACGGCCCTGGCCGATCGCGGCATAGCCGCCTGCATCCCGTCCAAAGCCAATCGCAACCTGCCGATCCCGCACGACACCGTGCTATACAAAAGCCGCCACAAGATCGAGAACATGTTCGGCAGGCTCAAGGACTGGCGGCGCATCCACACCCGCTATGACCGCTGCGCCCACACCTTCATGTCCGCGATCTGTATCGCTGCAGCCGTAATCTTCTGGCTCTGATCAATGAGTCCTGAGCCTAGTTCTGGGTGTCACTTTCCGCCGGCTTGCTGGGGCGGGCGCTGCCAGATTTCACGATCGGCAAATCTTTGCCAGGCGATTGAAGTTTTGACAGGCCTCGTAAATGACCGACGCGGCTGCCGGTGAAAAGCATTGATCAGGCGGCTACTTTTCAAGGCATATGTCAGGCTTCAAATTCCCGACCCGCTGTATCTGGCGGCTTCCTTCCACAATGCGAGCGCAACGGCAGGTGTCCGTCCCTTCACCTCATATTTGCGATCCCGGTAACTTCCCGCTGCAATCCATACGGTCTTTGAGCGTCGGTAGATCATAATGCCTCGTGCGCTCGCCCAATTGCACAGTTTTTCATCATTCCTATACATCGCCTCTGCTCCCGTTACCCCATCGAGTTCTTCGATGCATCAAACGTGCCACAATTACGTGTAGCTAATGTTACATTTGCCTTGGTTGTGCTGCTACTAGCGGCGGCGCATAGTTTGGATCGTGCGCAAATAGGCGCGAGATGCTTGTCGGATGCGGTGCGTTGGGAGCGTCACTCCAACTCGATAGTCTTGCGTGTCGCTTTTCGGGCGCCAGGCTTGCGCTTTGTCATGGCGGTCCCTGTCGAGATTGGCGCCTCTGAGGAAAGCCGCAGTTCTCGCAGCCGGGCCGTCTTTGCCTCACGCGCCTGACGTTCGATGGCGATGATGGATTGAGCCTCGCGGGTGGCACGTTCAATCCGGTCTTTGTCCTGAGGCAGTCTGGTCAAGGAAGTCTCTCCTGTCTTTCGATGGCACCCAAAATGCTGGCCGGGAGAAAACGTTCCGACCCACAGCGCCTCGGTACGGAAAAAACATCATCCCGCTCCGATCTCATTTGTTGTTGAGAGCGTGCGCAAAGCCGCCATGTGCGAGGGGTCACCGGCCACGAAACGGGCGCTGATGCTTGAAGGTGTGATGTACTCCCGCCCCGCCAGGAGACATCGGATGGAAGACGACCAAGGCCCCAGCGGCGTGATATCCGTTCTCGATTCCCACATTTTGAGGGATGCCTTCAAGGCTTCCATTGCCGAGTTGCGGCTGCCTGAAGCGAAATGGGCGGAACATGCCACGGCGATGACGAGCGAACTCACGGGCAATCTCGACGTCGGCGCCGGCGTCATCGAATGGATCATCCGCAAGTGAGGCCGCCAGTCCCCATCGACCTAGTGCACGCCGCAGACTTGGCGCACGCCGCAGACTTGGCGCACGCCGCAGACCTGGTTCACGACAAAGCCGAGGGTCACCTGGCGATGGTGACGCTGGGTCTGTACGCCACTCTCAAGGGCCTCGCGGCTCCTGTCGAATTGCTGGCCGAGGCTTTAACGCTCAAAGCCCCTATGGATGCTTTCTCTGGAGGGTGTGGCGACGAATTAGCGGAGGGATCCGCTACATTTGCTTGAGGGAAGCGCGATGCTCCGTCGCCACGCGAACCAACTGTCTCGGCAGAGGATGGTTCCGCGATTGCTCGCTTGTCTCCACCGGGCGACGGAGGGATTCGTTCCGCCCCCGGGTATTCAATACCGGGGCCGTTTATCGGAGACCACGACAAGCCTCCCCCCAACATTTTGGCATCGTTTGCACACCAGCTTCGATGCCAACCGCTTTTCGGTGATGAAATCATAGTGGGTGCCGTAGATCTCGATCAGGCCATCGAGATCCAGCGAACGCAAATGACCGCAGCGCGCATTGCCGCAATATGCACTGAGGCCCATGCCTTGTTCACGAAGCTCACCGAGCCTGGTGGGCAGCGCGACTGGAATCAGGATATCTTCGGACATTGCGGGGTTCGCCACCACCACGAGAATGGGTTTTCGAAACTCGGCCCGGTCAATGTCGCCGATCGCGTGGACTGCCTTTTGTTCTGCGACACCTATAAGGGAATCGATCTCTTCCATTGCTTCGATATGGCCGCGAACAGACAAAGCCCTTCGCAGCACATGCAACGCATCTCTCGTTTCGCAAAGTGTCGTCCGCAAGGTGAGAGGCATTTTCGCGCTTACTTCTTCATGTAGCTGTCGGGGAGACAATCGGCTTCAACCGCTGCCGCAATGAAGGCTCGATGGACGTCCCTTGTGCTGCAACATCCCACTCTTTCCCCCACCAGGGCAGCAAGCGCAGCCAGAAACATTGGCCCATCGGATGGCCAGCCATCCGCCAAAGCGTCGGCCATTTGAGGAAGTGTGCAAAGGACGGAGATGGTGCCGTCACTTCTTTCGATGGGAATTCCGGAAAACATATTTGGCTGGCTGACTGTCATCGCATAGCTCCCGCTGGGGCGGGAGAACGGTAATCTCTCTCAAGCACCAGCGCCCGTGCCACAGCTGATGACAGATTTACTTAACCACCTAAACAAGGTTCCGTCTATTAACTATGACGCATTGGGGGAATAATATTCAATTATTCTCACTTTGCAATTTACTTGCGGATAACAGTACGATTCCGACATTTCTCCATCGAGTATTGGTACAGAACCGACAATGTTGAGCCGACCGGAGGCAACAGGCGCCGTGCCCGGTCATCAATCCCCCGAGCCGGTCTCTCCCAAAAGCCTGCTATATTCAGCTTCTGGCTCCCCATATCCACCATTGGCCAGCGCAATCAGTCCAGGGCGGTCCAGTATGATGACCTCACCCCGGCGCGACCGGATCAGAGCAAGGCCTTCCAATTCTTGAAGGGCGATGGTGACGCCTGGCCGTCTGACGCCCAGCATCGTGGCGAGAAACTCGTGGGTAATGGAAAATCGTACTCCCACCACGCGGTCGTCGCACATCAGCAACCACCGGGCCAGACGGCTCGCCAACCGCAGCCGCGCGTTGACAAGCGCGGTACATCCGGTCTGGATCTGCAGAGAATTGACGAAGCGCAACAGGAACAAGCGCAAGGTGGGACTGGTCGTCAAAGCCGCATTGAAGCTGCCTGCGTCCATGCGCATCGCTTCGCCTTCGAGTTGCACGAAGCAGGCTTGCGGTGCGCGGTCGTCGCCCATCACCAGCGAATATCCGGCCATCCCTTCATTGCCGATGAAGCCGATCTCGGCCTCGTGTCCACTGGGCGTGCGCGCGACGACCGACGCGATTCCGTGCTCGATGAAGTAAACGGCTTCAATCGGCACGTCGGGCGTCACGAGGGGCATTCTCAGCGGCAGGGCTACCCGGTGCAAATCCGGTTCGAGCAGCGCAAGGTCCTCGGCGGTCATCCTTCGCAACAGTTCATTTCGGAACTGGTTGTCCAAAGCCAGTGCCTGGCCAGCGACAGTCGATTTTGGGATTTCGTAGTTCAATATGCAGCTCCCGCAGGGGCGGGAGTACGATCGGCACTCTCAAGCGCCAGCGCCCGTTAAAGTGGCCAGCGACGGGGAAGTGTACGCTTTCGACAATCCGATAGCGAGTCATTCCGTGCCGGGTTGCTATTCGGAATCTTTTCCCTGGAGGGGGCGTGGTGACGAATTGGCGGAGTGCTCCACCGCATTCGCTTGAGGGAAACGCGATGCTCCGCCGCCACCCGAACCAACTGTCCCGGCAGGGGTTGGTTCCGTGAGTGCTACCTCGACCGCCCACAAGGCAGGCCTCTGTACCGATGAGGTTTGGGGATCGACCTCGCCGAGCCATTCGTCGTAGCTGAAGCGCATAGCGGCAAGCAGTTCCGCGGGCATGTCCATGCCGCCTTGAAAAAGCTCCATGGCACGGCACCCGAGACGTTCCCTGGCCGGGTGGCCCGCGGCAATGCCGGCCTGGCGGCAATAGTCATCGAGCACTTTACCCAGGATCGAAAGCTGATCTGAATCCGCCGACCCGTTGAAGATCATCGCGCTTCTCCCATCGTTGGGGCGAAAGCGCGATCTGCTCTTTCAAGCGCCAACGCCCATTCAACGGCCAGCGACAAGCGCACGGTATGCTTCCGACCATTGGTTAGCGAGTCCCGCGAACTGTCCGGAAGCGTACCAAGCAATTCGCTTAATTGTTCGCCTGGCGGTAACTGGGTAGCTTTGCAACGCGGCGGACCTTAGATGCCGCCTTGGCCGACGCGGGACCCGGCCCCCCGCCCAACCTAACCCCCGCGTCGGCCATCGATAGCGGTGCCTTTATTGGCGGGCCTTGCGAATGGGACGCTTGATGCCGAGAGACGAAATCGCCTAATGCCAAAAGACAGATTTGAGTGCCTGCAGGAAGCGCCCGGCAGCTGGATGGTGTGGGACCATACGGGTGGAGCGCCGGCAAGGCTCGGCGGCGTCGAGTTGCGAGGCCAGGACAAGCACCGGGCAGAGATCGCGCGCGACATCCTCAGGCGGATCTTTCGGACTGGCCGGGATGTCGACGCCGCGAAGAGCGACCCTTCGGACGCATGAGGCGCAACCAGGTGCTGCGTGTTCCTGCGCGGCGCCCTCTGCGCGCAGAAAACCCGCCACCGACGCAAATCGTGACAGGTCTCCCGGAGTAGACCGGGCGTCCCACCGCCAGGTCTATTTTCAAAACTTCACGGCGGGACAATTGTTCCGCCAAACCGGAAACCAGTGCGTTCCATGGGGATAAAAGAAACCCCGCCGGCCGGAGCCTGACGGGGCATTTGATTGGAGGTGTTCCGGATCGAATGGGAGACGATCCGGGGGAAGAACGCAAAGGCCGCGCAAAGGTTCCGGACGGTGCTGAAGTACATCGCGGGAATGCCCTGTGGCGGCGTCAGCCTGACGGGCCGATCGGGTCCGATGACGGGATTGCCTGCGCCGTCAAGGCCGACAGTTTCTGCCGTTTGACCAGCACCGGCTTTTCATAGGTCTTCTTCATGG
>NZ_RZQG01000257.1:0-7070 GCF_003998635.1 Mesorhizobium sp. M7D.F.Ca.US.004.03.1.1 | reverse complement strand
ACCGTCATCACCCAGTTTCAGCCATAGCTCATTGGTGCACGGTGATTGTTCAAAGCGCGAACGTGCCAAACGTTGCGCCATTTGCCTGAGCCACGCTGGCTCTTCGCAGGCCATGTCCGCTTCCGGCGCGCAAAGCTGGGGTCAATTAGAACCCAATACTCCATGTTCATGATCTGTGCTTCGAAAGTCGCATAAAAGGGCAGTGTGGAATTAGGTCTGCTGCCATTGGGCTCGAACCGAGGTGGTGTCCGGAATTATTCGGCATTTCACGGGGTTTCCCACTCCGGAATTATGGGTCTCGTTGGTGTGTGGACTATGCAATTGAAAACAGGAGGTTTTCTGGCTGAGGGTAGGGTTTCCAATCCTAAGACCGAGTTTGCCAATGGCCTCCAGAAGGCGGGTCTGAAGGCAGGCATTGCCCGTCTGGATCGCCTTCCCGCGGCCCACATTGATGATAAGCACGCCGTTCGACGGCAGATCCGCGATGCCGAGCGCGATATCGAATACTCGACCCGGCGCCTCGGCGAGGTCGGGAAGGACATCGAGCGCCTCGTGCCGACGACCGGCGATGGGTTCAGTATGGTGGTCGGGGCGATCCGTTCACCGAGCGCAAACTCGCCGGTCGCGCGCTGATGAAGGAAATCCTGACTCTCGCGCAGCTTCAGCAGCAAGGCGAAACCGACTGTCGCCTCCATCGGCGGGTTCGATTTCGAATATTCCGGCGAGCGGTTCGGCAAGGACGGCTACCGCTATGCCACCATGCTGATGCGCACCGGCGCCGATTATGAAATCGAACTCCCCGTCACCACCTCGCCGCTTGGCGCCATCGCAACACATTCCTGAACATGTGACGCAAAGCGAACCTAGCCACGCTCCAGCCTGAAGGACTGGCCGGCTGAGATGAACCTCATGTCACGCGATCAGGTCTGCCGCTCGATCGCGACCCTTGTTGAAGCAACCTGTATGTCATCGAGCATCGGCCTGACAAGGCGCAAGCCGTCCAATACTACTTCTGACAACCGATCGATCTCGGTCTTAGTCATCGGGGTGGATAAAAGGCCCGAACATGTCTCGATCATGAGCAAGCCATTGGCGAAGAAGTGGTCGAGCAGCGCTGAGATACAGTTCTGTTCCTTAGGTCCTGCGAAGGCGCTCCGATAGCTCGTTGGCGCGGTCCCTTTTAGATGTATGCGGAACATGGAACCCGCTCCGGTAACGCACGCAGGCACATCAGCAATCTTGATAGCTTCTGCGATCCCTGCTCGGGCTCGGTCAGCCAGGCTGTTCAGGCTTGCAACGGCGTCCCGATCGAACATCTGCATCGCGACCAAGCCCGCGGTCATTGTGATAGGGTTGGCGCTAAACGCGGCCGCCCGCGCGCGCAAGGCCTCGACAGGTTCGACCACCGCTATTCGGTGACTTGTCACGACGCCATGACCGAGCCAGCCCCTGAGCATGGCAAAGCCCATATTGCCGCCACCTATTAGAACCACACTATCAATGTTTACTCTCATGTCACCGACTCAGTCGATCGAGTGCACCGACCAGGTCAGTCTCAAGTTCGTCGTAAGTCTCGTTCATCGAAGACCCTTCTAGTAGTCAAGAATCTGATTGAAGAAGTGCGAGCGCGTTGGGTCTGTGGCTCACTAAGGAAATGGTTTGGCCTAGCTGGCCTGATGCCGGTTTTCGGACACGAGGTTAAGCTAGCATAGCTTGTTCCTCGAACTCAACGGGCCGCAGATAGCACGGGCCTCAGATAGCCTAAGGTCGAGTGCCTTCGCTAACAATCAAGTGCCGGCTTCAGCCGCGGTGAGCGCTTCCGTGTCGGGGCGCAATTTCAGATCTTCGCCATACGGCCTGGCGTCGCCATGGACGACGACGACAACACCTACGCCACCTGCCGGCCGACGGCCTAGGCCGGAGGGGTTCACATTTGCTGTGCGATCTAGATGGCGGTTGCTCAAACAGTGGTTTGACGGAATGGGATGAACTGAAACGGTCTGCTCCTCTATAGCAATCTGGACCACGCAAGAGGTGCGCGGTCCGATCGTCGGGAGGAATCGCTGGTGCAAAAGGTTGTCGCCGATGCCGCGGAAGCATTGAACGTCGACGGCATGCGAAAGAGCTTTGGCTCGCACGAGGTGCTGAAGGGTATCTCCCTGGCCGCGCGTGATCATGACGTGATCTCGATCATAGGGGCGTCCGGCTCCGGCAAGAGTACCTTTCTGCGCTGCATCAACCTGCTTGAGAGGCCGTCCGCGGGGTCAATTAGACTGAAAGGTGAGGAGCTCAGCTTGCAGCCTCACAAGGACGGCGGGCTTTATGCTTGCGACCGGCGGCAATTGGCCCGGATGCGTGCCCGCCTGGCCATGGTTTTTCAAAGTTTCAATCTGTGGTCCCACATGTCGGTCCTGGAAAATGTTATCGAGGCACCGATCTCGGTTCTCGGCAAGACGCGCGCTCAGGCGATTGAGGACGCCAAGGCAATTCTGGACAAGGTCGGGATGTACGACCGCCGCGACTACTACCCGAGCCACATTTCGGGCGGACAACAGCAGCGCGCAGCCATAGCCCGCGCCCTGGCAATGAATCCCGACGTGATGCTTTTTGATGAACCTACGTCGGCACTCGATCCGGAGCTCGTCGGCGAGGTGTTGAAAGTGATGCGCGATTTGGCGGGTGAAGGCAGGACCATGCTGGTCGTGACCCACGAGATAGCTTTCGCGCGTGACGTGTCCAACAAGGTCGTTTTCCTTCATCAGGGTGAGTTGGAGGAGCAAGGCCTGCCTGGCGAGGTCCTCGGTCATCCGGCATCGCCGCACCTACAAAAATTCCTTGCCCGAACACGGAATTGAGTGTTGCGATGATCGATATAATCTTACCTTTCCTGCCGCTGATCTTGAAGGGAACAATCATCACCCTGTCGGTCGGCATTCTGGCGCTCATTTGTGCCGTGCTCATCGGTCTCGCCGGCGCCTTGGGCAGCTTCTCGGAGCATGACTGGATCAAGCGCATTGTAAGCTACTATACAGCCAGTGTGCGCTCTGTTCCTGATCTGGTCCTGATGCTCCTTCTCTACTATGGCGGCCAGACATTTCTGAACCAGCTCGGCGACGCTACCGGCCTCTGGGGCTATGTTGAAATCAGCACATTTGTAGCTGGCGTCGGCACCATCGCCTTTATCTTCGGCGCCTATATCACGGAGACCTTCCGTGCCGCGATCCTGTCGATACCTCGCGGCCAGATCGAGGCTGGTCTCGCCTGCGGTCTGTCGAATCGCCGGCTATTTACGCGCATCATCTGGCCTCAACTGATCCGTTACGCCCTGCCGGGCCTCGGCAACAACTGGCAGGTTCTCATGAAAACCACCGCCCTGGTTTCGGTTATCGGTCTGCAGGATCTGGTGTTCAACAGTTTCCAGGCTGGTCGTTCGACCCACCACGTTTTCGTGTTCATGGGCCTGACACTTTTTGTCTACCTGCTGATCACATTGGTATCGGGCGCTGCCTTCCATCTGCTGGAGCGGCGCTACGGTCTCAAGACCCGAGCGGTGGGGTGACAGCATGTTGCAATCCATCATCGATTTCAGTGCCAATTATTCGCCGATCGATTTCGTCCTCATTGTTTCGCAGTGGCGCCTATTCCTCACCGGCTTTATCAACACGGTGATCTTGTTTGTGCTTACGACGGGCGTGGGTGCCATGCTCGCGGTTCCTCTGGGCATCGCGCGGGCACAGAAGGTGCCGGTGGCGAACCCGGTAATCTTTGTCTACTCCTACCTGTTCCGCGGCACACCACTTCTGGTGCAGACCTACTTGCTCTATTTCGGCGCAGGCGAGGTCGCCTTCATCAAGAACAGCTTTGCCTGGGCGGTACTGCGCGATCCGTGGTGGTGCGCCTTCATTGCGTTTTCGCTAAACACCGCCGCCTATGTGACGGAAATCGTGCGCGGCGGTCTTGAGGCTGTCCCACCGGGCGAGGTTGAAGCGGCGCGCGCTTGCGGCATGCTGCCTGTCCAGAGGATGTATCGCATCATCCTTCCCAGCGCTTTTCGACGTGCGTTGCCGATGTATTCCAACGAAGTGATATTTGCCCTGCATGGAACGGTGGTGGCATCCACAATCACCATCGTTGATGTGCTGGGTGCCGGCCGGACTTTGAACGGCATGTTTTACCTGGCCTATGAAGGGTTCATCACCGCTGCATTGATATACGCAGCCATAGCGCTGACCGTAACGCGCACCTTCCGATGGATGGAGCGGCGGTTCAATCGACACCTGCAACCGCGCACCGGTTGAGCGCTGGTAAAATCATTCGATTAAACGGACTTTCGCCCGCGGCAGGGCCGCCCAACAGCGAAGACGAGCAGCTTGCTGTGCTTGCGCATGCTGGAGGGGCCGTTCCGCGACCGGGCGGCCCGTCTGATCACCCACACCTTCCCGTTACCCCAGGCCGAGGACGGCTTTACGCTTTACGACAGTCTGACCACGGGCATCATTGCCATCGACTGTACCCAAGCGGACGGGTTGCGCTAGGTCGTCAGGCCGGGTTTCCAAAAGTGCCGACGCGTTCGCAGCCGGAACGTCGTCATATCGTGCTTTCGAACTCGGAACAGCGGTCGTGGCTTATGGCTTGGTTGCCACGCCACCCAACAGGTCGATCATCCACAGGCGATCGGGTGAAACCCGCAACGGCTGACTGGCCCTTGGCCTGATAGAGGCAAAAGCCGCCGCAAGATCTTGCGCTTCCTTGAGTGCGCTCTGTTCGGCCGTCTCAGCGTCTACCGCTTCAAAGCGCAGCGCCTCTCCGGGGCGTGTTTGCGCTATCTTGCGAAGGTCCGCGCTGATCACCGTTGCGATCTTGGCATAACCGCCCGTCGTTTGGCGATCTGCGAGCAGGATGATGGGCAAGCCAATTACCGGGTACCTGGATGCTGCCGTTGACGATTCCGTCAGAGACAATGTTGAAGTCGCCGCGGTGTTCGATGCGTGGCCCTTCCAACTGACAGCCCATGCGATCGACCTTGGCCGACAAGTGGTATTCGCACTTCAGCAAAGTCTCGATCCCGGCGGCTGTAAACATATCGTCCTGCGGACCCAAAAGCACCCGTACGGGACCGACCAGCGGCGGGATCAGCTCGAGATCGATTTCCCAGCAAGACTCCGCATTGCCGCGCGGCGCGACGGGAAGCTCTTGGCCGACCTTCAACTGGGCACCGTCAAGCCCGCCTATGCCTGAGCGGGTATGCGTGGCACGGCTTTTCAGAACAGGATCACACAGGATGCCTCCGGCCACAGCAAGGTAGCCGCGAAGCCCGCTGCGCATAGCGCCAACGGCAATGGTTGCTCCGCGTTCGACCATGAAGCTTGCGTTGGCTGGAACCGGGTTGCCGTCGATCGCGATTGGGGCTGGGGCGCCGGCATAAGCCATATGACAGCGATCCGCGCAGACTTTCAGCGTCGCGCCTGCCAAGGTCATCTCGATGGCTGCGGCAGTCTCATCATTGCCGACCAATGTATTGGCCAGTCGGAAGGCGACCATGTCCATAGGGCCGGATGCCGAGATGCCAAAGCGTTGGTAGCCGAAACGGCCGCGATCCTGAATGGTTGACAGGGGGCCGGCTTCGATGACCTCAAGTACGCTAGCCATGGAAGTCCTCGCGTTCGGCGACAAGCGCACCGCTCTCGACGGCTTGAAGCTGCCGATCATATTCCTGCTCGTCGATGGGGTGAAAGCGCAGGTAATCGCCCGGTCCAAACAGGAACGGTTGCGCCTTGCGCAGTGGATTATAAGTACGCACTGCCGTTTGACCCAACATGTGCCAACCGCTGGGGATCTCGATCGGCGGCGAGACGGCCGTCTGCATACCACCGATGGACACACTGCGTGGTGGTGCTTTCAAGCGTCTGGGGGCGGCGGCTGGTATGAAGGCAACGGTCAAGGCCGCCTAGATAGGCAAACCCCGGCGCGAAACCAATCATGTAGATGCGGTAAGTTGCGCCGGCGTGGCGCGCAACAACCTCGGCTTCATCGAGCTTGTGGGCTTGCGCAACAGCTCCAAGATCGGCGCCGTGCTGTCCCCCGTAGCATACCGGGATGTGCCACAGGCTGGCATTGCGCTGCGTGGCTTGCGACGTGGACCAGGCTGAATGGACCGCTTCGGCAAGCGCGGGTTTGGCCAGGCGCAGCGGATCGAATTGGACCAGCACCGAGCGGTAAGTTGGTATGATTTCGAGAATACCTTCGGGAGCCGTTTCTGCCAGTCGGTCTGCAAGCGCCATCACCGCTGCATTGGTCGCTTCATCGATATCCTGGCCAAGCTCGACAACCAACCCACCGTCGCCGGCGTCGAGCAAACGCAGCACGTAGCGACGCATTTCGGTCATTTCACAGCCTCAGCCATAAGCAGCTGGGCAAGCATCGTCGCCGCAACTTCGAGATCCTCCAGCCGCATCGCCTCGTCCGGATTATGGCTGCCGTTCTGGTTGCGCACAAAGATCATTGCTGAGGGGATGCCGTTCGCCGAAAAGACAGCCGCATCGTGGCCGGCGCCGCTGGGCAGGCGTGGTGCCAGAACACCCCTTTGGCCGGCGATCAGTTCGAGCAAGCCAAGAATGCCGGCGTCCATCACAGCAGGGGTGCTGCCTGAACGCGGCCCCCAATCGAAATGCACGCCGCGCCGCGCTTCGATCTCCGCCGCGAATTTCATTAAGGCCGTATCGGCGCGCTCGAGCAGCGCTGGCGCCGTGCTGCGGACGTCAAGGCTGAACCCGACTTCGCCGGGGACCTTGCTAAAGGCATGCTGCACAGGATCGGTCGTGACCTGGCCAAATGTGATGGTCAGCGGAGCATCGGGAGTTTCGTTTTCTTCCCAGAAGCAGTCGAGCTTCATGGCGAGTTCTGCCAGGGCCATGAAGGCGTCGCGGCGGTGGCGACGCGGTACGGCTCCGGAGTGGCCGTAGACGCCGAGACATTTGGCGGCCCGATAGCGGAAGCTGCCCGAAATTCCACTTACCAGGCCGATCGGTGCGTTATCCAGTTCAAGCGTAGGACCCTGCTCGATATGGATT
>NZ_RZQG01000256.1:0-7092 GCF_003998635.1 Mesorhizobium sp. M7D.F.Ca.US.004.03.1.1 | reverse complement strand
GCCCCAGGCAGCGGCGGGCAGCCGGACATGGGCGTGGCGGACGGTGTCGGTCTCGGCCAGCACGTCCGACACCACGACGAACGGGCAGGCCTTGATCGCCGCTTCGACGGCATCGGCGTCCGGCATCGAATCGACCGGATTGGTGGCCATGATCCACAGCGCCTTGATGCGCCCCTCGGCCAGCGCCTGGAACATCTCGACCGCCTTCAGGCCGGGCTTTCCGGCAATGGCCGGCGCATTCCAGAAGCGCTGCACGCGCTCGCGATGCTCTGGGTTTTCGATTTCCATATGGGCGGCGAGCATGTTGGCCATGCCGCCAACCTCGCGGCCGCCCATGGCGTTGGGCTGGCCGGTCACCGAGAACGGCCCTTCCCCCGGTCTGCCGATGCGGCCGGTGGCGAGATGGCAGTTGATGATGGCGTTGACCTTGTCGGTGCCCGAGGACGACTGGTTCACCCCCTGGCTGTAGACCGTCACTGTTTTCGGCGTCGCCGCGAACAGGCCGTAGAAGCGGCCAAGCTCGTCCTCGCTCAGGCCCGTGGCGGCGGCGACGCCGGCAAGGTCGAGCACGGAGGCGGCGAACAGCGCTTGCCCGAAGCCGGTCGTGTGCGCCGTGATATAGGCGCGGTCGAGCGCGTTGTGCTGGCCGAGATAAGCGAGCAGCCCGGTGAACAAAGCGACGTCGCCATCGGGCGCGATTGCCAGATGCATGTCGGCAATATCAGCGGTCATGGTGCGGCGCGGGTCGACCAGTACGATCTTCACCTCCGGTCGCTTTTCCCGGGCAGCCGCGATGCGCTGGTAGAGCACGGGATGGCACCAGGCGAGGTTGGAGCCGACCAGCACGATCAGGTCGGCAAGCTCCAGATCGTCATAGGTTCCCGGCACGGTGTCGGAGCCGAAGGCGCGGCGGTGGCCGGCAACCGACGATGCCATGCAAAGGCGCGAATTGGTGTCGACGTTGGCCGAGCCGACAAAGCCCTTCATCAGCTTGTTGGCGACGTAATAATCCTCGGTCAGCAACTGGCCGGAGACATAGAAAGCGACCGCATCGGGCCCGTGCTCGGCGATTGTCTGCGAAAAGGTCGAGGCGACAAGGTCGAGCGCCTCGTCCCAGCCGGCGCGACGGCCGTAGATCTCCGGATGCAGCAGCCTGCCGTCGAGATCGATGGTCTCGGCCAGTGCCGAGCCCTTGGAGCAGAGCCGGCCGAAATTGGCCGGATGGTCGGGGTCGCCGCGGACGGACACTTGCCCGTCCGCGGCGACCTTCGCCAGCACGCCGCAGCCCACCCCGCAATAGGGGCAGGTGGTCCTCACCTCGCGCGCTGCGTCGATCTCCATGGTTCAGGCCGCGCGGCTGGCCAGCGCTTCCAGCGCAATGAACAGACGCTCGCCTTCGACCCGCACCGGAATGCTGCGCACCGCGCCCTCGTCGGCGCCGAGCGCCTTGCCCGTCTCCAGCGAAATCACCCAATTGTGCAAGGGACAGGTCACCGCCGTGCCGTGCACGATGCCCTGGCTGAGCGGCCCGCCCTTGTGCGGGCAATGGTCGTCGATGGCATAGACCTGATCGTCGGCGGTACGGAAGACGGCGATTTTTCCCTCGGGCGTGACGACGCAGCGCGCTCCGCGGCGCGGGATGTCCGAGAGGGAGCCGATTGATATCCAGTTCATCATGATCACTCCGCCGCCTGCGCAAACCCGACCGAGGCCATCGGCCGGAATTCGTGCTTGTCCTTGCCGGAAACGCGCTCCGACCACGGGTCGACCTGGGCGAATTTCTGGCTGAAGACGAAGCGCTCGTAATAGGCCTTGCGCTTGTCGCCATCGTCCATGATCTGGCGCTTGATCTCGGGGATGCCGATGCGCTTGGCCCATTTGTAGATGCGCTCAAGATAGCGACCCTGCTCGCGGTACATCTGGGTCAGCGCCACGATGTGCTCCAGCGCCTCGTCCTCGGTCCTGACCATGCCCAACACCTCGGTGCCCTTGATGTCGAGGCCGGCCGCCCCGGCAAAATGGATTTCGTAGCCGGAGTCGACGCAGATGACGCCGACATCCTTGCAGGTCGCCTCGGCGCAGTTGCGCGGGCAGCCCGACACCGCCATCTTGACCTTGGCAGGCGTCCACGAGCCCCACATGAATTTCTCGATGCGGATGCCGAGGCCCGTCGAATCCTGAGTGCCGAAGCGGCACCAGTCCGAGCCGACGCAGGTCTTCACCGTACGCAAACCCTTGGCATAGGCATGGCCGGAGACGAAGCCGGCCTGGCCGAGATCGGCCCACACCGCCGGCAGGTCTTCCTTGCGGATGCCGAGCATGTCGATGCGCTGGCCGCCGGTGACCTTGACCATCGGGATTTCGAACTTGTCGACGACGTCGGCGATGGCGCGCAGCTCCGCGGCGTTGGTCACCCCGCCCCACATGCGCGGCACCACCGAATAGGTGCCGTCCTTCTGGATGTTGGCGTGGACGCGCTCGTTGATGAAGCGCGACTGGTAGTCGTCGGCGTAGTCGTCCGGCCAATCGCAGACGAGATAGTAGTTGAGCGCCGGCCGGCATTTGGCGCAGCCGCAGGAGGTCGTCCATTCCAGTTCCTGCATGACGGCGGGAATGGTCTTCAGGCGCTTGGCGATGATCAGCCGGCGCACCTCGTCATGGCCGAGCGTCGTGCAGCCGCACATCGGCTGCACCGCCGCCGGATTGTATTTGTCGCCGATGGTCAGCACCATCAGCTTCTCGACCAGCCCGGTGCAGGAGCCGCAGGAGGCCGAGGCCTTGGTGTGGGCGCGCACGTCGTCGAGCGAGGTCAGGCCCTTCCCCGCAATCGCACCAGTGATCTTTCCCTTGCAAACGCCGTTGCAGCCGCAGATTTCCGCATCATCCGGCAAGGCTGCAACGGCCGCCATAGGGTCCAGCGGGGCACCCCCCTGGTAGGACTGGCCGAAAATGAGCGTATCGCGCATTTCGGATATGTCGGTCTGCTTCTTCTTCAGATCGTTGAACCACGCACCGTCCGCCGTCTCGCCATAGAGCACGGTGCCAATGATGCGGTCGTCCTTCAGCACCAGGCGCTTGTAGACGCCGGCGGCCGCGTCACGCAGCACGATCTCCTGGCGGTCCTCGCCCTCGGCAAAGTCGCCGAGCGAGAACAGGTCGATGCCGGTGACCTTGAGCTTGGTCGGCGTGTCCATATGGACGAAGGCCGCCGCTTCGTTGCCGGCAAGCTGGCTGGCTGTAACGCGCGCCATCTCGTAGAGCGGTGCCACCAGGCCGTAGACCTGGCCGTTGACCTCCGCGCATTCGCCGAGCGCGTAAATATCAGGGTCGTTGCTGCGCATGCCGGCGTCGACGACGATACCGCGATTGACGGCGATGCCGGCCTGTTTGGCCAGCGCCGAATTCGGCCTGATGCCGACGGCCATCACCACCAGCGTTGCCGGAATGATCGTGCCGTCGGCGAGTTCCACCTGCCCGACCTTGCCGTTGCCGGTGATCGCCTGTGTGTTGGCCTTGGTGATGACCTTGATGCCGCGCTGCTCCACCGCACGCTGCAGCAGGTAGCCGGCGGCCGGATCGAGCTGGCGTTCCATGAGCGTCGGCATGACATGCAGCACGGTGACGTCCATGCCCTGTGCGTTCAAGCCCGCCGCCGCCTCCAGCCCGAGCAGGCCGCCGCCGATGACCACCGCCTTGGCCCGTGACTGGGCAGCGAGCATCATCGCCTGCACGTCGTCGAGGTCGCGATAGGTCAGCACGCCCGGCAGGTCGTGGCCGGGCACCGGAATGATGAACGGCACCGAGCCGGTGGCGATGACGAGCTTGTCGTAGGGCTCGGTGACACCATGATCGGAGGTGACGGTCTTCGCTGCCCGGTCGATGGCGACGATCTTGTGGCCCTTGTAGAGGGTGATGTTGTTGGCGATGTACCAGCCGTCGCCGTGGATGATGATTTCCTCATAGGCCTTCTCGCCCGACAGCACCGGCGACAGCATGATGCGGTCGTAATTGACGCGCGGCTCGGCGTTGAAGATGGTGACAGTGTAGCGGCCCGGCGCCTGTTCCAAAAGGTGCTCCAGCATGCGCCCGGGGGCCATGCCGTTGCCGATGATGACCAGTCTTTCGCTCATGGTGTTACTCCGCGGCTTCGACGAAGCGGTGGCGTTCGTAGAGGAACTTCAGCACCGCCTCGCGGCAGCGCAGGAAGGTCCGGTCGGAAGAGAGTTCGACGCGCCGGCGTGGCCGCGCCAGCGGCACGGCAAGCACCTCGCCGATGGTCGCCGCCGGGCCGTTGGTCATCATGACGATGCGGTCGGACAAGAGCACCGCCTCGTCGACATCATGAGTGATCATGATCGTCGTCGAGCCGAGCCGCGAATGGATGTCCATCACCGCGTCCTGCAGATGGGCGCGCGTCAGTGCGTCGAGCGCGCCGAACGGCTCGTCGAGCAGCAGGATCTTCGGCTCCATGGCCAGCGCTCGGGCAATGCCGACGCGCTGCTTCATGCCGCCCGATATCTCTGCCGGGCGCTTGTCCTTGGCATGCGCCATCTGCACGAGGTCGAGATTGCGCATGATCCAGTCATGCCGCTCGGCCTTGCTCTTCGAACGGCCGAAGACCTTCGACACCGCGAGATTGATGTTTTCGTAGACGGTCAGCCACGGCAGCAGCGAGTGGTTCTGGAACACCACGGCGCGTTCGGGACCGGGACTGTCGACCTCCTTGTCCTCAAGCAGCACGGCGCCGGCCGACACTTTGGTCAGCCCGGCGATCAGATTGAGCAGGGTCGACTTGCCGCAACCGGAATGGCCGATGATGGAGACGAATTCGCCCTTGTCGATGGTCAGCCTGATGTCCTTCAGAACGTCGCTGACCTGGGCACCACGAGTGAAGGATTTGTCGATATGGTCGAGTTTCAGATAGGCCGTCATCGCCCTCTCCTCACTTTGCCGTTGTGCCGCGGGTGACGAAGGCGCCGACCGCCGCGACCAGCCGGTCGAGGCAGAAGCCGGTGACGCCGATATAGGCGAGCGCGACGATGATGTCGGGCAGCCGCGACGAGTTCCACGCGTCCCAGATGAAGAAGCCGATGCCGACGCCGCCGGTCAGCATTTCGGCGGCGACGATGGCGAGCCAGGACAGGCCGATGCCGATCCTCAGGCCGGTAAAGATGTAGGGCGCGGCGGCCGGCACCATGATCTTGACGAAGAATTCGAACTGGTTGAGCCGCAGGATGCGCGAGACGTTGCGGTAGTCCTCGGGGATGTTGCGCACGCCGACGGCCGTGTTGATGATGATTGGCCATATCGAGGTGATGAAGATGACGAAGATCGCCGACGGGCTGGAATCGCGGAACGCAGCCAGCGACAGCGGCAACCAGGCGAGCGGCGGCACCGTGCGCAGGATCTGGAACACCGGGTCGAGGCCGCGCATCGCCCAGATCGACTGACCGACCAGCGCGCCGAGCGCGACACCGACGATCGCCGCCAGGCCGAAACCGATGGCAACGCGCTGCAGCGAGATCAGCACCCGCCAGGCGAGCCCGATATCCTGCGGGCCATTGTCGAAGAACGGATGCGCGATCAGATCATAGGCCTCGTTCCAGACCTGGGTCGGCGGCGGCAGGCTCGATGTCGGCGACGAACAGGCGATCTGCCAAACGACCAGCATCAGCGCGATGACGATGATGGGCGGCACCAGCGCGCTCGCCAGTTTGCCGGCGATGGCGAGCGGATCGAAGCGGCGCCGCGCCCTGGCGGTGAAGGCGATGACCGCCGCCGGCTTCGCGGGGAACGCCTTCACTGTTGTGTCCTCGATAGTCTGGATCGACATGTCTGGGAAAAACTCCGTGGGGCAGATAATTCGAGCGACAAACGGCGCAAGGCGCCGTTTGCGCAGAGGTTCAAGCCAATGCCTTGATCTTCAGGCTGTCGAGATAGGCGGACGGATTGGCCGGATCGAAGATCTTGCCGTCAAAGAAGGTCTCGATGCCGCGCGACGAGGACGCCGGAACGTCGGCTGCCGCGACGCCGAGATCCTTGGCCGCCTCGCGCCACAGATCCTCGCGGTTGACCTGGTCGACCAGCGCCTTGATGTCGGTGGTCGGCGCGAATTTGCCCCAGCGGATGTTCTCGGCGAGGAACCATGCATCATGGCTCTTGAACGGATAGGAGACGCCACCCTTCCAGAACTTCATGTAGAGGTCGGTGCCGTTGGCGACGCGGCCATTGCCGTAGTTGATGTCGCCCTTGAGGCGGCCGATGATGTCGGCGACAGGCACGTTCATCCATTGCCGCTTGCCGATGATGGCGGCCATCTCGTCCTTGTTTTCAGTGGCCTCGCACCATTGCTGGGCTTCCATGACGGCCATCAGGATCGCCTTGGTGGCGTTCGGGTATTTGTCGATGAATTCGGCGCGCAGGCCGAGTGCCTTTTCCGGATGACCCTTCCACAACTCGCCCGTCGTGGCAGCGGTGAAGCCGACGCCCTGGTGGACGAGCTGCTCGTTCCACGGCTCGCCGACGCAGAACACGTCCATGTTGCCAACCTTCATGTTGGCCACCATCTGCGGCGGCGGCACGACGATGGTCGAAACGTCCTTGTCGGGATCGATGCCGCCGGCGGCCAGCCAGTAGCGCAGCCACAGATCATGCGTGCCGCCCGGAAAGGTCATCGCGGCCTTGATTTCCTTGCCGGCCGCCTTCTTGGCGGCGAAGGCGTCCTTCAGCTTCGAGGCGTCGAGGCCGACGCCGGTGCCGGCATATTCCTGGGCGACCGAAATGCCCTGGCAGTCGTAGTTGAGCCGCGCCACGATCGCCATCGGCATCGGCTGGTTGTTCTGCGTCGCCTTGCCGGTGTGCATGAGGTAAGGCAGCGGCGTCAGGATGTGGGCGCCGTCGATGCCGTTGGCAGCACCCCCGAGCATCAGATTGTCGCGCGTCGCGCCCCAGGAAGCCTGCTTGAGCACCTCCACATCGGGCATGCCGAACTTGGCGAACATCCCCTTCTCCTTGGCGATCATCAGCGGTGCCGCATCGGTGAGCGCAATGAAGCCGAGTTTGGCGCCGGTGACCTCCGGAGTGGCGGCGGGG
>NZ_RZQG01000255.1:0-7107 GCF_003998635.1 Mesorhizobium sp. M7D.F.Ca.US.004.03.1.1 | reverse complement strand
GGCCTATCGCTTCTTCGCCACCGAGCAGCGCAAGTTCATCGTCGCCGACACGCCCGGCCATGAGCAATACACCCGCAATATGGCCACCGGCGCATCCAACGCCGACCTCGCGGTCATCCTTGTCGATGCACGGCAGGGCATCCTCACTCAGACCCGCCGGCATTCCTTCATCGTTTCCCTGCTCGGAATCCGGCATGTCGTTCTCGCGATCAACAAGATCGACCTGATTGGCTATTCGCAAGCCGTGTTCGATCAGATCGAGGCGTCCTATCGAAGTTTTGCGGAACCGCTCGGCTTCGTTTCGTTACAGGCCATTCCCTTGTCTGCCCGTTATGGCGACAATGTCCGTTCCAGAAGCGCGAAACTCCCCTGGTATCAAGGCCCGACACTCATCGAGTATCTGGAGTCTATCGAGGTGGAGAGTGACCGCCGTGCGGCCCCCTTCCGCATGCCGGTACAATGGGTCAATCGTCCCAATCTCGACTTTCGCGGATTTGCCGGCACAATCGTAGCCGGGGTGGTGAGACCGGGCGACCGCGTGGCGGTGGCGCGCTCAGGCGTCACAACCTTGGTGAAGCGAATTGTCACCGCTGATGGAGACTTGCCCGAAGCCGGGGCCGGCGAGGCGATCACGCTGACGCTCGAAGACGAGATTGACGTCTCCCGCGGCGATGTTCTGGCAGCCGCAGCCGAGCGACCGGAAGTCTCCGATCAGTTTGCGGCGCATGTGCTCTGGATGCATGACGAGCCATTGATCCCCGGTCGTCCCTATCTGATCAAGCTTGCCACCAGCGTCGTCGGCGCAAGCATCACCCACATAAAACACAGGCTGGATATCAATAATTTTGCAAAGCTCGCCACAAAAACTCTCGAAAAGAATGAGGTTGGCTTCATCAACCTGATGACACAGGCGCCTCTTGCTTTCGATCCCTACTCCCGGGTGCATGAAACCGGTGCGTTCATCATCATCGACCGAATGACCAATCACACGGTTGGTGCCGGAATGATCGACTTCAGTCTGCGCAGGGCAAGCAACATTCATTGGCAAGCGCTGGACGTGGACATGAACGCGCGAGCGATCGCCAAAGGCCAAAAGCCGGTGGTGCTGTGGTTCACAGGCCTCTCAGGTGCCGGTAAGTCGACGATCGCAAATCTCGTGGAGAAGCGCCTTCACGCAATCGGCAAGCACACATACCTTCTGGATGGCGATAATGTCCGCCACGGCCTGAACAGGGACCTCGGCTTTACTGACGCTGATCGCGTCGAGAACATTCGTCGTGTGGCTGAAGCCGCCAGGCTGATGGTCGATGCGGGGTTGATTGCGCTGGCTTCCTTCATTTCACCATTCCGGGCGGAACGCCGGATGGCGCGCGACCTCTTTGCCGAGGGGCAGTTTATCGAAATCTTTATCGATACGCCGCTGGAGGTGGCAGAAGGTCGTGACCCGAAGGGGCTGTATCAACGCGCCCGAAACGGACTGATCCAGAATTTCACTGGCATTGGCAGTCCCTATGAGCGTCCCGAGGCTGCTCATGTCACGATCACTCCAGATTTGAGCGCCGAGGAGGCTGCGGAACTGATCGTCAGCTATCTCGACCGCGGCAGCTATCTTGGAAGCGCAACCGGGTAGTGGGCGATGAGTGACGGCACTGGCCAAGAGCCGATACGGGTTTGCTTTCCATTTGTTGGTGACGATGTCGGCGGAAGTCACATCTCAGCACTTAAGCTCGTCCAGAATCTCGACACCTCAAGGGTCGTTCCGGTTTTGGTGCTGCAGGAAACCATGGGGCCGCTCGCAGCCTTTCTGAAACGGGAGAGCCAACCCTTCATGGGTCTACCTCCTTTGACAACATTGCCCGCGAAAGGAACAACCTTAGGCGGTGTCGCCACCTATCTGACCAGCACGCTACCGCACTTGAGCCGTTTTATCAGAGAGCAGAGGTTCGACATCATCCATACCAATGATGGGAGAACGCATATCAACTGGGGAATTGCCGCACGGCTTGCGGGCGCCCGACTGGTTTGGCATCATCGCGGCGATCCCGATGCAAAGGGTGCCAATATTCTTGGGCCATTGATTGCAGATCGCATGGTGACAGTGTCGCGATTCTCGCGGCCGAAGCATCCGATCCGATCCTTCAATGGGCGCCTCAGCGTTATCCATAGTCCCTTCGATCATCCATCGGTCATTCCTGACAGGGCCGCAGCCAAGGCCACGCTTCTGGAAGAGCTCGGCCTCGCACCAGGCACACGGGTTCTCAGTTTCATTGGCGGTCTGATCGAACGAAAGCGGCCACTTCTCTTCATCAGCATCATTGAACGTTTCCTACGCGAGCATCCGCAAATTCCGATCGTCGGCTGCGTGTTCGGCAACTCGCCGGCTGGTTCGCCTGATCTTGAATCGGCCGCTCGCACGCTTTGCGTCGAGCGCGGGCTGGATCAAACCGTGCGTTTCATGGGTTTTCGTAGCCCTATCGAGCCGTTCTTGGCGGCAACGGATGTCTTGGTCGTTCCCGCGATGGGGGAGCCCTTTGGAAGAACGCTGATCGAAGCGATGTTTCTTGGCACGCCGGTGGTTGCGACCAATCATGGCGGCAATCCGGAAGCCATCGAGAATGGGCGGACAGGATTTCTGGTCGCTCCGGAAGACACCAAAGCTTTCATGGAGCCGCTGTGGCGGTTGCTCTCGGACCCCCCCCTGTGGGCACGCATCAGCCAGGCAGCCCGGAAGCAAGCCTGCTTTTCCTATGGCACGCAGCAACACGTCGAAAGGGTCATGGAAGTCTACGGGGAAGCGCTGAACGCCAGGGCAACGGCCAGGTTGGCGTGCGGTACGATAGGTGAGAAGTGATCCAAGAGGGTTCGACAATGCAGGCAGAGGATATCGACTTCCTAATTATCGGCGCTGCAAAATGCGCCACGACCTGGCTGCAGCAGTCGCTGCAGGCCGATCCGGCCGTCAGCATGCCGGACCCGGAGTTGCACTACTTCAGTCGCCACTACGACCGTGGTGACGACTGGTATTTCCGCCAGTTTGACAAAACTGGTCCTGGACAGTTGATCGGCGAAAAGTCGAACTCCTACTTGGATACGCGATCGGCACCGCAACGTGTTCACCGACTGCTCCCTCATGTCAGGCTGATCGTGCAGCTTCGCAATCCGGTCGAACGTGCATACTCGGACTACTGCATGCTCTTCCGCCGCGGCGAGGTGGACCGCGACATAGACTCTTACCTTGACGTGGGGAGGAGTTCGCCTGGGCGTTTTCTCGCCGGCGGCCTCTACTGCGCACAGTTGCAGGCGTATTTGGACCTTTATCCGAAGGATCGGCTCCTTGTTTTGTTTTTCGAGGAAACGGTCGCAAAGCCTGCCGAGCAGTTAAGCAGGGTTAGGGAGTTTTTAGGCCTCCCGGCGAGCGAAATTGCCCCGCCTGTGGCCAAGAAGGTGAAGGACCGCAGCGAAGCTATGGTTGGCCCGCAACTGCGCAAGATGATGAGGCCGTTGAAACCTCTGGTTCGCCCCTTCCGGAACAGTTCGCTCTTCGGAGCAGCACGGGGTGCCCTGGCCGGAAGGATTGCTTATCCGCCTTTCACCCCAAAGCTGCGATCCCAGCTCGTTGACTTTTATGCAGCCGATGTCGAGCAGCTTGGCACACTGGTGCGGCGGGACTTGTCCGGCTGGCTGGTCCAGACTGGCGGAAGTACCTCTTTGGATTAACTCGGAAAAGTTCCGCTTGCGGTTCTGATAGGTACTCCATGCACAAAAGCATGTGTTGCGTCAAAAGCGAGCAAAGCGCTCCATAGCAACCATAACATCGTAGCCTCTAGTCCGAACGATCGCAGGCCAACCTGTTCTTGAATGAACAAGGGAGCGGCAGGCGTGGATCTATGTCTACGAGTTCAAACAGCCGCGTATCTTGACGCGCCCTCTTGGCGCGCGGCGGCTAAGCTTTGTCGAGGTCCCAGGATGAGTCAGTTAGATCAGCCGTTTGAGGCAGTAGGTCCACTCGGCGGCCAATCCCTCTTGATAGCCACCGTGATCGCTCTCGGCCGTCTTGTCAGCAAACCGCGCACAATTGTTCATGTTCTGTCGTACTTGCGTCGACGGGTAATCGGGCGCGCCAAGGCCGTTGGCAAGAATCTTCATCTCTATGTCTTTGATCTGGCGATGGCGGTCGCGGCCCTGTCGTTTGCTTCATTCATGCGACTGGGCCTTGACGGAGAAGCGACCAGTCCGGAAAGCTACCATTCGCTGCTTTTCGCCCTCCCCTGTTTCCTGCTTACATGCGCCGTGGTCTTCCCGGTGACTTGCCTCTACACCCGCAACTGGCGATATGCCTCCGTCGGCGACATGCTCGGTATCCTTCGCGCGGTAATAGTCGCATCGCTCGCCTTCGTGTTTGTGATGTTTGTGGCAACACGGCTCGATTCGATCCCGCGCTCGGTGATGGTGATCGAGGTTCTATTGCTCGTGCCGCTGCTCATCTCGGTTCGAATCCGATCCAAGCTCCTTGAAGTAAGCCGCTTTGGCCCGGCCGCGAGCAGAGCAAAGAATGGACGCGACATGGTCCCTGTCCTGCTGATCGGTGCAGGCGATGCGGCTGATCTTTACATTCGCGCGCTGCAGCGGGACCCGGATGCACGCCATTGGCCAGTCGGCCTGCTCGAAAAAGGTGCGGCCACGGAGGGCTATTTTCTACGTGGCGTGCCGATCTTGGGCGACATCGCTGATTTCGACGCGGTGATTAGCGATCTGGAGGGCCGCGGTATCAAGCCCCGGCACGTGATCTTCACTGAACGAGTGCCTGGTCTTGTCGATCCGACGCTCGAAGCGCTGATCGACCGGGCCGAACGTCTGGGCATCGCTGTCTCTCGCCCTGCCCCCGTCCTGGAACTGCGCAATCCCAAACACGAGAGTCGCTTCGAATTGCGCCCGATCGAACTTACCGACCTGCTGGAAAGGCCGCAGGCGGTGCTTGATAAGGGTGCGTTGTCGCGCATGATCGAAAACAGTCGCATCGTTGTGACTGGCGCCGGCGGCTCGATCGGCGGCGAACTTACACAGCAGATTGCCGCGCTTGGTCCGGCTGAAGTGATCCTGATCGATAACAGCGAATACAATTTATACGCCATCGATCTGGAGTTGGCGGAGAAATTCCCGAATGTGCGCCGGAAGCCATATATCTGTGACGTGCGCGACCCTGTTCGCCTGGGCGAGATCTTCCAACGGCATGGCGTCGACCTGGTCTTCCATGCGGCGGCGCTCAAACATGTGCCGATGGTCGAACTGAATCCCTGTGAGGGAGTTCTTACCAATGTCATCGGGACAATGAACGTCGCAGAGGCGGCTCGCCTTTGCGGTGCAAAGGCAATGGTCCAGATATCTACGGACAAGGTTGTGAACACGACCAACGTCATGGGCGCCACCAAGCGTCTGGCTGAACTCTATTGCCAGTCCCTGGACCTCGCTTTTGTCGCCAGCGACACCCCCGCCCGCTTCATGACCGTTCGTTTCGGCAATGTTCTGGGCTCAAGTGGATCGCTGATCCCGCTGTTCAAGCGCCAACTCGCCCACGGCGGTCCGCTGACCGTAACCGATATGGAGATGAAGCGCTTCTTCATGACGATAAGGGAGGCGGTTGAGCTCACCTTGCAGGCATCGGCCCATGGCCTGGAAAAGAGCCTGGGACAGGGCGAAATCTTCGTTCTCGACATGGGAGCGCCAATCAAGATCATCGACATGGCGCGCCGCATGATCAAGCTCGCGGGGTTTCGGCCGGATGAAGACATCAAGATCAAGATTGTGGGATGCCGGCCTGGAGAAAAGCTGTTCGAGGAACTTTTCGACGAAAGGGAAAGACGTGTCGACGTCCCGATTTCCGGGGTCCTGGGCGCCGTGCCCAACCCGGTGCCGCTTGACACGCTTCGCAAGGCATTTTCGCAATTGCGCCGCCTGGCGAGAGCTGGCGACACTGGGGGCGTGCTGAGCCTTATTGCCGAGCTGCTTCCCAGTTACCGCAGAGAAGAAGCAAGGCCTGTGGTGGCGACGTCAGCGCCATTCGTGCCTCATGTGATAGTCGGTTCGCCCAAGGCGACCCCGCCTCCACGCGAGGCGGCCGCTTGATGCCGATGGAGACGCTGTGGTGCTAAAACATCTTGCCCCGGTTCTGTTTGTCGCGCTGTCGTGCGGTACTGCACTGGCTGGCGGACCTCAACCGACCGTGGTCGAGGCACGAGGCGCGATCGAGCGCGCGGGCGCCTACTTCCGCGATCACCTCGGTGTGGCAGGAACCTATGTATGGAAATATTCGCTTGATGGCCAAAAGAGGGTGGGCGAAGGCGGGGCCGTGCCCGCAAGCATCGGCTGGGTGCAGCCGCCCGGCACACCGGCAGTCGGAGCTGCCTTCCTGCGCATTTTCGAGGTTACCGGCGACAAGCAATGGCTTCAGTCTGCCCAGCTTGTGGCAACGGCCCTGGTGAATACGCAGCTGGAGTCCGGCGGATGGTTTTACAAGATCGAGACCGACCCGCAAAAGGCGGCGACATGGTGCTACCGCGCACTGAAGGTGAGCGGGAAGTCTTGTCACGATATCAAGGACAATCCGCATCGCAACGAGACCGTACTCGACGACAACAACACACAGAGCGTGCTCAATTTCCTGATGTGGTTCGACCAGGCGAGCGGCGGTTCGGATCCGGACGTCCGTACCTGCATCGACAAGGCGCTCCATCGACTGATGAAAGTGCAGTACCCGAATGGGGCCTTTCCAGTCTTCTTCACAGGATCCGCGCCTGGTGCGGACGTAGAGACAGCAGCCAAGGCGAGTATCCCCGCCAGTTGGTCGCACGAGTGGCAGAAGCCTGATCGCCCGCCCTACTTCATCGTCAACGACAATCTCCCCCGCGATATGGGTCGTCTCTTTCTCAACGCCTACCGCACATATCATGATCCCGCATATCTCAAGGCGGCGGAGAAGGTCGGTGATTTTCTCCTTGCAGCCCAGTTGCCCGCGCCACAACAGGGTTGGGCTCAGGAGTACGATCGTTCCATGCAGCCGGTTTGGGGCCGCAAGTTCGAGCCGCCAGGCGTCGTCTCGCGCGAAACCGC
>NZ_RZQG01000254.1:0-7108 GCF_003998635.1 Mesorhizobium sp. M7D.F.Ca.US.004.03.1.1 | reverse complement strand
CTATCCCTTGTGGTGGACCTGCTGCAGCCCGTAGACCGGCGTCGCGATGCCTTCGTGCCGCGCCTTCAATTGCAGCGACAGGAATTGCGAATAGTGGCGTGACTGGTGCAAATTGCCGCCGTGGAACCACAGCGCTTCCTGTTGCGTCGGCTTCCACATGTTGCGCAACTCGCCTTCCCAAGGGCCGGGATCCTTGGTGGTGTTCGAGCCGAGGCCCCAGCATTTGCCAACCTTGTCGGCGGTTTCGCGCGATATCAGATCGGCGGCCCAGCCATTCATCGAGCCGTAGCCGGTGGCGTAGACGATGAGGTCCGCAGGCAGTTCCGATCCATCGGAGAGCAGGACCGAATGCTCCTTGATCTCTTTGACGTCGACGCCGCTCTTCAGCTTGATCGAACCATCGATGACCAGTTGCGAGGCGCCGACGTCGATGTAATAGCCAGAGCCGCGCCTGAGGTACTTCATGAACAGGCCGGACTCGTCGTCGCCCCAGTCGAGCATGAAACCGGCCTTTTCCAGTCCCTTGTAGAATGCCGCGTCGCGCTTCTTCATCTCGGCATAGGCCGGAATCTGGAACTCGTGCAGGATTTTGTAGGGCAGCGAAGCAAAGATCAGGTCGGCCTTGGCCGTGGTGATGCCATTCTGCAGCGCCTGCTCCGAATAGAGCGAACCCAGGCCGATTTCCATCAACGTGTCGGATCTGGAGATGTGGGTACTCGAGCGCTGCACCATGGTGACGTCTGCACCGGCTTCCCAAAGTGCGGCTGCGATGTCGTGGGCGGAATTGTTGGAACCGATAACGACGGCCTTTTTGCCGGCATAGGCGTCGGGGCCGGGGTGCTTCGAGGAGTGATGCTGGTCGCCCTTGAAACTCTCCATGCCCTTGAACTTCGGCAGATTGGCCTTGCCGGACTGTCCGGTGGCCAGCACCAGCTGCTTCGGCTTCAGGGTGATGTCCTTGCCGTCGCGGTGGACGACGACAGTCCATTCCTTCTTCTCGTCGTCATAGGAAGCGCTCTTGGCCTCGGTCGAGGACCAGTAGTTCAGCTCCATCACCTTGGTGTACATTTCCAGCCAGTCGCCGATCTTGTCCTTGGGCGAGAAGACCGGCCAGTTCTTCGGGAAGTCGATATAGGGCAGATGGTCGTACCAGACCGGGTCATGCAGGCAGAGCGACTTGTAGCGTTTGCGCCAGCTGTCGCCAGCCCGCTCGTTCTTCTCGATGATGATGGTCGGGAGGCCAAGCTGCCGCAGCCGCGCGCCAAGCGCGATGCCGCCCTGGCCGCCGCCGATGATGACCGTATAGGGCTGTGTCTTGAAGCCGAGCTCGGCGGCTTCCTTCTCGCGTTCTTCCTTCCATGTCGGACGGTTCTTACCAGAACCATGTTTGGCGCCCATCGGCCGCGCGAAGCCCGCCGGCTCTTCGTGACCTTTCAACTCGGTCATGGTGGTCAGCAGCGTCCAGATCTTGCCGTCCTTCAGCCTGATATGACCGAAGCCGCGCGCCACCTCCGTCTCGAAGCTGATCCAGCCCTCGATCAACCCACCGCTCTCGGTCGCGTCCTCGCCCTTGGCGATGGCAAAGTGTGACGGCCTCGTTTTCGACAACTGGCTTTTCAGCATGTCGCCGACCTGGTCGCGGCCTTCCATGGTCTTGATGTTCCAGGTGAAGGTGACGAGGTCGCGCCAGTAGCAATCCTCCTGAAAGCAATCGACCGCTTTCTCGATGTCATTGGCGGCCAAGGCGGCGCCGAATTGGTCGAGCAGGTCGGACAGTTTCTTGCTAGGGGCCTTGTCGAGCATCAGGTTTCCTCCCGTGAAATCCAGATCGTCATAGTGGTTCCGCCGGACTTGCCGGCCGGAAAGCCAAGTATCGGCAGAGATGACGGCCCTCGTCACGCCCCACCATAGTTTCAAGCGGTTTCAAAGGCTTATCTTAAGAGCACGATTCCGGACCCGGTTCGGGGGCGCCCTTGCGGTGACGATGGAAGTGATGCTCCGACATCCATGATGTCGGGAAGGATGCGGCGTCCGTCGCGCGATCGTGATGGCCATTTGCCGAGCCATGAAGTGTCTTCATCGCCGGCGCGATTTTTCCCGTTGACAGGCCGCCTTTCCCGCCCTTAGTGTCCGCCACCATGAAAACGGCACTCATTCTCGTAGGAAAGCGCGTGGGCAAGGCGGTGTAACCGCCGGGCGAAAACCCCCCATGCGCAAGACACAGGCTCCCTCGGGGGCCTTTTTTATTGCCCGAAACACGACTAAACGACCAGCAACGCCCAAATGGCGACAGTACGGGACCAGACCGATGAGCAACGGACAGAACGAGCGGCGCGAAATGACGGGCGCCGAAATGGTGGTGCAGGCGCTGAAGGACAATGGCGTCAAACATGTCTTCGGCTATCCGGGCGGCGCTGTCCTTCCGATCTATGACGAGATCTTCCAGCAGGACGAGGTCGAGCACATCCTGGTGCGCCACGAGCAGGGCGCGGGCCATGCGGCGGAAGGCTATGCGCGCTCGACCGGCAAGGCCGGCGTGATGCTGGTGACCTCCGGCCCCGGCGCCACCAATGCGGTGACGCCGCTGCAGGACGCGCTGATGGATTCGATTCCGCTGGTCTGCCTGACCGGGCAGGTGCCGACCTCGCTGATCGGCTCGGACGCGTTTCAGGAATGCGATACGGTCGGTATCACGCGCCCCTGCACCAAGCACAACTGGCTGGTGAAGGACGTCAACGAACTCGCCGCGACCATCCACGAGGCTTTCCATGTCGCGACCACCGGCCGCCCCGGCCCGGTCGTCGTCGACATCCCGAAGGACGTGCAGTTCGCCAAGGGATTCTACGTCCCGCCGCAGATCGCGCCGCGCACCAGCTACCAGCCCAAGGTCCAGGGTGACCTGGACAAGATCAAGGCGGCGGTCGAGCTGATGGCGGGCGCCCGGAAGCCGATCATCTATAGCGGCGGCGGTGTCATCAATTCCGGCCCGGAAGCGAGCCATCTGCTGCGCGAACTGGTCGATCTCACCGGTTTCCCGATCACCTCGACGCTGATGGGCCTCGGTGCCTATCCGGCATCGGGCAAGAACTGGATGGGCATGCTCGGCATGCACGGCACCTATGAAGCCAACATGGCCATGCATGACTGCGACGTGATGATCTGCATCGGCGCGCGTTTCGACGACCGTATCACCGGGCGGCTGACCGCCTTCTCGCCGAACTCGAAGAAGATCCACATCGACATCGATCCGTCGTCGATCAACAAGAATGTCCACACCGAGGTGCCGATCATCGGCGATGTCGGCCGGGTGCTGGAGGATATGGTGCGGCTGTGGCGGGCGAGCGCCAAGGCCGACAAGAAGGCGCTCTATCCCTGGTGGGAGCAGATCGCCAAATGGCGCGCGCGCGACTCGCTCGCCTACAAGATGAACAACGACGTGATCATGCCGCAATACGCCATCGAGCGGCTCTACGCGCTGACCAAGGATATGGACACCTACATCACCACCGAGGTCGGCCAGCACCAGATGTGGGCGGCGCAGCACTATCATTTCGAGAAGCCGAACCGCTGGATGACGTCGGGCGGGCTGGGCACGATGGGCTATGGCCTGCCGGCGGCGCTCGGCGTGCAGATCGCGCATCCCGACGCGCTGGTCATCGACATTGCCGGCGACGCTTCAGTGCAGATGACGATGCAGGAGATGAGCGCTGCCGTTCAGCACAATGCGCCGATCAAGATCTTCATCTTGAACAACCAGTATATGGGCATGGTGCGGCAGTGGCAGCAGCTGCTGCACGGCAACCGGCTCTCGCATTCCTACACTGAAGCGATGCCGGACTTCGTCAAGCTGGCCGAGGCCTATGGCGGCCACGGCATTCGCTGCGAGAAGCCGGACGAACTGGACGACGCGATCAAGGAGATGATCTCGGTGAGGAAGCCGGTGCTGTTCGATTGCCGCGTGGCGACGCTCGCCAATTGCTTCCCGATGATCCCGTCGGGCAAGGCGCACAACGAGATGCTGTTGCCCGACGAGGCGACCGACGAGGCGGTGGCCAACGCCATCGACGCCAAGGGCAGGGAACTGGTGTAGCCAGCCGAGCCGAAGCAGGGCTGTCGCGAGAAGCCGTGCGCAAACAGAGAATTAGCTCAAGAGCTTGAAATCGAGATTCATGTCATGAACGCACAGCTACAGCCGACCGGTTCCGCCTATTTCATCGCCAAGGAAACGGAAAAGCCGGAAAACCACACGCTTTCCGTGCTGGTCGACAACGAGCCGGGCGTGCTTGCCCGGGTCATCGGCCTGTTTTCCGGGCGCGGCTACAACATCGAGAGCCTGACCGTCTCCGAGACCGAACATGAAAAGCACCTGTCGCGCATCACCATCGTGACGCGCGGCACGCCGCATGTGCTGGAGCAGATCAAGCATCAGCTCGAGCGCATCGTGCCGGTGCACCGCGTCGTCGACCTGACCGTGCGTTCGCATGAATCCGGCCAGGAGCGGCCGCTGGAGCGCGAACTGGCACTCGTCAAGGTTGCCGGCACCGGCGAGGCCCGCGTCGAGGCCCTGCGGCTGGCCGATGCGTTCCGCGCCAGCGTCATCGATGCCAACACCGAGCATTTCATCTTCGAGATCACCGGCAAGGGCTCCAAGATCGACCAGTTCATCGCCATCATGAAGCCGCTCGGCCTGGTCGAAATCTGCCGCACCGGCGTGGCGGCGTTGAACCGCGGCCCGCAGGCGATGTAGGGCTTCGGCGGTTAGCGCCCCGAACCGGGGGCTGACGCCTTCGAAAAAGGGGGAGGCTCCTGGCCTCGCTGTGGGCCCGCCTGTGGCCTTTGCGCGGTCGCCGGGAAGAGACAATAATGCTGACTTATCAGGGAGGATATCATGTCGCTTGATGCATTCCTTGCCCTGCTTGTCTACGCCTTCGTGACGTCGATCACGCCCGGGCCGAACAATCTCATGCTTCTGGCATCGGGCGTGAATTTCGGTATCGTCAGATCGGTTCCGCACATGCTGGGCATCAGCATCAGTTTCCTGGTGCTGCTGGTCGCCGTGGGCCTCGGACTCGGCGCTGTGCTGACGGCGTTCCCGGCGCTGCACACCGGATTGAAGATCGCCGGCGGCGCCTATCTGCTCTATCTTGCCTGGAAGATCGCCATGTCGCGCTCGCTTAGCGGCAAGGGCGAGGTGAAGGCGCAGCCGATGCGCTTCATCGATGCGGCGGCGTTCCAGTGGGTCAATCCCAAGGCATGGGTGATGGCGATCACCGCCATGGCCGTCTACACCAATCCGGAGCATCCATTCCTGTCGGTGGTGTTGATCGCCGTGGCCTTCACCATCGTCAATTTGCCGAGCGTCTCGGTGTGGGCGGGTTTCGGCACCGCACTGCGCGGTTTCCTGTCGGACCCGGTGCGGCTGAAATGGTTCAACATCGCCATGGGCGTACTGCTGGCGGCGACGCTTTGGCCGATGCTGAGGTAGGCCGTGGGGCGCACCGTCTGATCGTCGAAAGACAGGATCCGAAGTCTAGGCGTACTGTCCGGATCGGGAGCCAGGCCGCATTGCACAACCATTGTGCAGTGCACATTAAATCTTCGTAATGCCGTCTTTTGGCCCTTTTCCGACAAAGGTGTGTCCTATCTATTCTAGCGCAAATCGCGGCAACGGGCCGTGATTTGCGCTAGAATAGAACCATCGGACCACGACGTGTCGGGTGGAGAGAGCCTTTGACCATGCGTGGAAAAGTCGTTCTTTCGTTGCTTGCCGTCGCTTGTCTGGGCGCGGCGGGGTGGCTTTATCTTTCGCCTGATGCGCTGGGCAAGGTTCAACAGCTGTTCGGCGCAAAGCAGGTGGCCGCGTCGGACAAACCGGCTGCTGGTTCGGACAAGAAAGCCGCCAGCGTGGCGCGCTCGGCCTCCATTCTTTCGGCCGTCGCCTCTACAGCCGATTTCCCGATCCGGCGTTACGCCATCGGCTTCGTCTCCTCTCCCGCCGTCGTCAATATCAATGCGCGTGTGTCCAGCCAGATCGTATCGATCGACGTCAAGGACGGGCAGATGGTGAAGACCGGCGACGTTCTGTTTTCGCTCGATGACCGTGCGCTGAAGGCGCAGCTTGCCAAGGACCAGGCGACGCTCGCCAAGGACCAGGCGATGCTCGCCAGCTCGCAGTCCGATCTCCAGCGCGCCAAGGATCTGGTCGCCAAGCAGGCTGGCACACAACAGACCTACGACCAGGCCGTCGCTGCGGCGAAGGCTGCCGCGGCGACTGTCGATGCCGACAAGGCGACAATCGACGCCGACAATGTCCAGCTTGGCTTTGCCACCATCACGGCGCCGATTTCCGGCAGGCTGGGCGCTGTCAGCGTCGCCGTTGGTGACCTCGTCACCGTCAGCAACGGCAACAGCAGCACGGCGACGCCGCTTGTCACCATCACCCAGATGGATCCGCTGCAGGTGAACTTCAATCTGCCTGAAAGCAACCTGGCGCTGTTGCACAAGGCGCTTGCCAATCCGCAGCAAGGGGCGGTCACCCTTACCAAGGACGGTGATCCAACGCCGATCGGCAAGGGCACGCTCGATTTCGTCGATTCCAGCGTCGACACCGCGTCGGGCACGATTGCCACGCGGGCGAGTGTGCCGAACACCGATCTTTCGCTGTGGCCGGGCCAGTATGTGAATGTCGTGCTCGACGCCGGCATCATGCCGCAGATGACATCGGTTCCGACGGTCGCGGTGCAGCCCAGCCAGAAGGGGCCGTTCGTCTATGTGGTCAAGCCGGACAACACCGTCGAGATGCGGCCGGTGCAAGTGGCGCTGACCGAAGGCGAGAACAGCGCCATCAGCCAGGGGCTGAAAAGCGGTGAGAAGGTTGTCACCGAAGGCCAGACAAGGCTGAAGGACGGCGCCGCCGTGCATGAAGGCAAGGCCACGGCGAGTGCTGCCGCGCCCAAGGTGGCCGAGGCGACCAATGCCGGCGAGGCTGCCCAATGATTTCCGAATTCTGCATTCGCAGGCCCGTCGCCACCCTTCTGATGTCGTTCGCCCTCGTGCTGGGCGGACTCTTTGCCTACAAGTTCCTGCCGGTAGCGGCACTGCCCAGCGC
>NZ_RZQG01000253.1:0-7111 GCF_003998635.1 Mesorhizobium sp. M7D.F.Ca.US.004.03.1.1 | reverse complement strand
CCAGCTCGCGGAGCGCTTTTCCGATCCGGTGCGCAAGGATCTCGACGGGCTCGGCCGTTTCGTGCTGACGCAGGAGGCGCAGGAACTGGCGCGCCTCGCCAATGTCGAGACGCCGAAGCTCAGGACGCATGATCGCCAGGGCCGGCGCATCGACGTGGTCGAGTTCCATCCCGCCTATCACGCCTTGATGCGCCGCTCGGTGGCCAACGGACTGCATTCCTCTGTGTGGGAAAACGGCGACGCCGAGATCGGCCGCCGCCATCAGGTCCGTGCCGCCCGGTTTTACCTCACCGCAGAGCTCGAGACCGGGCATCTGTGCCCCATCACCATGACCAACGCTTCGCTAGCGGCGCTGATGGCCAGCCCAAAATTGTTTCGCGAATGGGCGCCGCGCGTGACGACGCGCAAATATGACCAGAGCCAGAAGCCGCCGGTCGAGAAGACCGGGCTGACGCTCGGCATGGGCATGACCGAGAAACAGGGCGGCACCGATGTGCGCGCCAATGTGACAAGGGCGGAACGCGCCGGCAGCGGGTTTTATCGCCTGACCGGGCACAAATGGTTTATGTCGGCGCCGATGTCGGATGCGTTCCTGGTGCTGGCGCAGGCGCCGGAGGGGCTGTCATGCTTCCTCGTGCCGCGCGTTCTCGGCGACGGCTCGGGCAATGGCTTCCGCTTCCAGCGGCTGAAAGACAAGCTCGGCAACCGCTCCAACGCGTCCTCCGAAGTGGAATTCGTCAACGCCATCGGCGAGATGGTCGGCGAACCGGGTGCCGGCGTGAAGACGATCATGGACATGGTGACGCTCACCCGGCTCGATTGTGCCATCGCATCGTCGGCGATCATGCGCGCCGGCCTCGCCGAGGCTGTTCATCATGCCCGCCACCGCCAGGTGTTCGGCTCAACTTTGATCGAGCAGCCGCTGATGCAGCGCGTGCTGGCCGACATGGCGCTTGATGTCGCCGCAGCCACCGCACTGTCGTTCCGGCTGGCGCGGTCCTTCGACGAGGCGGCGAGCGATCGCGGCGAAGCGGCGTTTGCCCGCGCCATGACGCCAGTCGTCAAATACTGGGTCTGCAAGATCGCGCCGCCGTTGCTCTATGAGGCGATGGAGTGTCTCGGTGGCAATGGCTATGTCGAGGAGGCGCCACTCGCCCGCTATTATCGCGAAGCCCCGGTCAACGCGATCTGGGAAGGCTCGGGCAATGTTATGGCGCTCGACGTGCTGCGCGTGCTTGGCCGTGCGCCCGGCCTGTTCGAGGATGTGCTGGCCGGCATCGACCGCGATCTCGGCGCCGGCGGGCGCGGCACGATCGGGGTGCTGAAGGCGGCGATGCAAGTCGCTTCAACCGACGAGGGCTCGGCCCGGCTGCTCACCGAACAGCTGGCGTTGTCGGCGGCAGCGGCGGAATTGCGCCGGCTGGGGGCAGGGCGAATCGCCGACGCTTTCGTCGAGACGCGCCTGGCAGGCCAATGGCGCAATACCTATGGCATGCTCGATTCGCGCCACGATGCGCGCATGATCATCGACACGCTCTATCCGCCGGTGAATTGAGCCGCGAGCATCGCAAAAACCGGCGCCATCCACGGTTTTGAGGCGTTGGTCTGTATCCTCACGCGTATAGCTAATCGCCGTTAACCTTAACAAATGGTTTCCGTTGCGATGGCGAGCGGCAGGGCCCACTGTCCCGGTGCAAGCAGGGAATGGTTCAAATTGGCCGTCCCTTGCTTTGCGAAGCAGGAACACCGATGCGACAGGTACTGACCTCTTTTCTGTGTTGCACTGGGCGATCGTTTTCGCCCTGCTTGCGCTCATCTGCATCGACGGAAACCGCGGCGTGGCGGCGGCGCTCGGCGTGTTGGGTACCACAATCGAGGGTACCCGCTTCGTCGACCTCGACAACGTCGTTGTCGTGGCGCCGCTTGCCACCGCATTGCTTGTCGTCTCCGTGCTGTTCTTCTGGGCCTTTGTCGAAGCCCTGATCAACGACGCAGCCAGCCCTGGCGCTGACAGCGTTGCCCGCATCGCCTTCATCTCCGCATCCGGCGTGTTGTCGCTGATCGTCATCGGTGGCGCCGCGCAAGGCATCAACGGGCTGTTCATGGCTGTCGCCGTGCAGTTGGCAGCACTTCTGGCGTCCTATGTCGCAATGCTTGCCGAGCGGCGGTCCGTGGTTGCGGCAGCGGCTTCGGGCGAGGGCGAAGTCCGCGCCGTCGCGCACGGCATGGCAAAGGCCGCGGCCCACAATTCGCTGCTTTCACTCATATCGGGCCGAACGGTCTCTAAGACGGGCTCCAATCCCAGGGGAGGCCGCTGATGCGTTACATCTTCGCATTCTGGGCGGCCCCGATGGCGATTTTCTGGGGCTGGTTCTACCTGTCGGCCAATGACATCAATTTCGGCTACACCATGCTCAGCCGACAGATGCACGATTTCTTTTTTCAGCTCTATGGTCAGATGCTTGGCATCGACCCGGCGATCATCCCCGGCATGGTGGCGAAGACGTGCATCTTCGACGGGTTTCTGCTGATGGCGCTTTGGGCATTCCGCCGTCGCCGCGAAATCGCCGGCTGGGTCAAACAGCGCTGGGCGGGTCCGGTTCCGTTCGAGCGGATGCGTGGAGCGACTGAAGCCGGTCCAAAACTCCCTGCAGAATAAACGCGGCTGCCGCCGAATCGATCTTGCCGGCGCGCTTGCGGCGCGAGAAATCCATCTCGATCAGCGTCCTTTCGGCCGCGACCGTCGATAGCCTTTCATCCCAGAGCACGAAGGGCAGGTCGCTCATCTGTGCCATGTTGCGGACGAAGGCGCGCGATTTCTGCGCACGCGGCCCTTCCGACCCGTCCATATTGATCGGCAGCCCAATCACCACCGCGCCGGCATTCTCCTTCTGCAGCAAGGCGAGCAGGACCGCCGCATCGAGCGAGAATTTCCTTCGCATGATGACCGGGCGCGGATGGGCGAAGGAAAACCTCTGGTCCGAGATCGCGACGCCGATCGTCTTGTCGCCGAGGTCAAGCCCTGCCAGCGTCTTGCCGCCGGCCAGCCGCGCCGGCAATTCCTCTATCGTGATAATGCCCAACGGCCGTCCTCACCTTTCACCGCCATGTGTTCTCTCAAACGCACAACGGACACAGTAACCCTTTGATCTCGGGGCTATCGGCGTTCTATCCTTTGGCACGCCAAAAATCGAGGAATGCATTTATGAAACTGACCTGGTACGGCCACTCGGCCTTTCGTATCGAAACGGCTGACGCCAAGATCCTCATCGACCCCTATCTGATCGGCAATCCGTCCTGGACGGGCGGCTGGGAGGGACCGGCTGAGGGCATCACGCATGTGCTGTTGACGCATGGCCACAGTGACCACATCAGCGGCGCCGTGGAAGTGCTCGGCAAAAGCGGCGCCCAGCTGGTCGCCAATTTCGAGATCTGCATGTATCTGGTCGGCAAGGGTGTCAGCGACAAGAAGATCAACCCAGGCAACATCGGCGGCACCGTCGATTGCGGCAGCTTCACCACCACTTTCGTCCAGGCGCTGCACTCGTCCTCGTTCCCTGGTGAGGGCGGCCAGAACACCTATCTCGGCAATCCGGGCGGCCTCGTCCTGCATTTCCCGGAAGACAAAACGCTCTACCATATGGGCGACACCGACATCTTTTCCGACATGGCGCTGATCAACGAGTTGCATGAGCCGAAGATCGGGGTCGTGCCGATCGGCGATCGCTTCACCATGGGCGGTGCGGTGGCGGCACTTGCCTGCCGCCGCTTCTTCAAGTTCGACACAGTGGTTCCCTGTCACTTCGGCACCTTTCCGATGATCGATCCGACCGCTGACAAGTTCGAGGCCGGCCTGGAAGGATCCGGCATCAAAGTGGCATTGCCGAAAATCGGTGAGACGATTACAATTTAGAGGCAGCTAAAGCGGAATAAATCCATGGTGTTGGGACGATCTCTTTGCGTGTCCATGTTGGTCGCGGCGTCGCCCGCGCTCGCAGCGGATGATTTCATTGAGGGCGTCTACCTTCAGTCCGAGGAGCTTTGCAAACAGGCCAAAAAGGACACGCTGCAAACGCTGATCGACGCCGGCAACATCGTGCTTTCGGCGCACGGGCTGCAAGGCGTCGAATACAATTGCGAGTTCCTGCAGGTCAGCAAGGCGGCGGCTTCGCCGAGCTGGGCGGTGACGGCCATCTGCCAGGAACCGGGCTATGTCTTCCCGGATGTCCTCTCGGTGACGCAAATGAACGCCAAGCAAGTCGATCTCGTATCGGTCCGGCCGGTCGACGACGAAAGCGAGGCACGCGGCAACAGCGGCAGCTACTATCTGTGCGACGGCGTTGCCCTGCCATGACGATGCTGCAAAGGGTGAGTGCACTTCTTCGCGGCGAGCGGCCCGTGTTCCGAAAACTGGAACTGCATGTCGCGCATGGCTGCAATCTGTCCTGCGAAAGCTGCTCGCACTACTCCAATCACGCCCATGCCGGCACCGTCTCGCTCGAGGAGGCGGACCGCTGGATGGGGCTTTGGAGCCGACGGGTGTCAGTGACGCGCTTCAGCCTGCTTGGAGGAGAGCCCAGCATTCATCCGCAACTGCCGGGCTTTGTCGGGTTGGTGCGGCGGCACTGGCCGCGTGCCCATATAGAGATCGTCAGCAACGGCTTCTTCCTGCATCGTCACCCGTCGCTGCCGGCGATCCTTGCCGCCGATCCCGATGCACGGTTGGTCGTGTCGGTCCATCATGATTCCGAGGATTACCGGGAGAGGCTGAAGCCGGTTTTCGAATTGCTGGAGGGATGGCAGCGGAACCACAAATTGCGTCTCGAGATACGCCCTTCGGACAAGAACTGGACCCGACGCTACGAGGGCTTTGGCAATGCCATGTTGCCATTCGAGGACCGTGACACTCGCGCCAGTTGGGAAATCTGCCCGGCTCGCCACTGCAAGCAACTGCATGACGGGCAAATCTGGAAATGCGCACCGCTGGCCTATCTGCCGATGCAGAACGCGAAATATCGCCTGTCGGAGAAATGGGATCCCTATCTCGCCTATCGGCCGCTCGAACCGGGCTGCTCCGAGGCCGAATTGCAGGCATTCGCCGCGCTCGAGGACGAGGACGCGTGCGGCATGTGTCCGGCAAAACAGCGCTTTTTCGAATTGCCTAACCCTTTGCGTCGTCCCAAGGACCGGGTGAGCACTGCGGCCTAATGCACGTCGCCCAAAAGTGGTTCCGGTTTTGGGAGAACGACGTGCATGAAAACAAAGACCTAAAGCGCGTCGCTTGAATCCGTTCAAACTCGACGCGCTTTAGGCCTAGCACCCGGCACGATGCATGTTGCGCAGCGCGCGCGGCGCCGCTATAGCCCGAACTGGTTTTCCCCGAGGCAGAAACATGTCCGTAGATCTTCAGACAGTGAAGCGCGTCGCGCGTCTCGCCCGCATCGCGGTGAGCGAAGAAGATGCCAAACGCATGACCGGCGAGCTGAACGCCATTCTGGGCTTCGTCGAACAGCTGAACGAGGTCGACGTTTCCGGCGTCGAGCCGATGACCTCGGTGACGCCGATGGAGATGAAGAAGCGCCAGGATGTTGTCACCGACGGTGGCAAGGCGGCGGACATCGTCGCCAATGCGCCAGCGACCGAAGAGAATTTCTTCCTCGTGCCGAAGGTAGTGGAGTAGCCGGCCGATGGCAATCGAGATCGCCATTGAAACGCCGCTGCAGGACGATGTGCGCGGGCTGGTCAAGGAACTCAACGAGACCTTGCTCGAACTGACGCCGCCGGAGCACTGCTACCATCTGACGGTCGAGCAGATGGCCAGTGAGGATACGACCGTTTTCATCGCCCGCGATAATGGCCTGGCCATCGGCTGCGGTGCGCTGAAACGCCATGACGGCGCCATCGGCGAGGTCAAGCGCATGTACACGCGGCCGTCGCATCGCGGGCAGAAGATCGGCGCCAGGATCGTCGAGCGGGTCGAGACGCTGGCACGCAATGAGGGGCTGAAGCGCCTGGTGCTGGAGACGGGCGATCGTCATCCCGCCGCGTGGACCGTCTACGAACGCGCCGGGTTTTCGCGCTGCGGCCCGGTGCTGGATTATCCCGATTCCGAGTGGTCGGTGTTTTACGAAAAGAGCCTTTGATGAGCGACCTGACCCAGCTGACGATTTCACAGGCCCGCGCCAAGCTGCGCGGCAAGGAAATCACCGCGACCGAGATTACCGAGGCCTATCTCTCGGCCATCGATCGCGCCAATCCCGCGCTCAATGCCTATGTCGCGGTGACCGGCGACAAGGCGCGCGACATGGCCAAGGCGTCCGACGCAAGGCTGGTCAAGGGCGAGGGCGGTGCGCTGGAAGGCATCCCGCTCGGCATCAAGGACCTGTTCGGCACCGAAGGCGTCCATACGCAGGCCTGCAGCCATGTGCTCGACGGGTTCAAGCCGCGCTACGAATCGACCGTTACATCAAATCTATGGGCCGACGGCGCCGTCATGCTGGGCAAGCTCAACATGGACGAGTTCGCCATGGGCTCATCCAACGAGACGTCCTACTATGGCCCGGTGATCAACCCGTGGCGGCGTTCGCGCCTCGACACGGTGGTGATGCCGACAACGCATCAGGGTGACGGCGGCTTCGTCTCGGCCGGCGGCACCAGGACCGCCCGCAGCCTGGACAATGCGCAACTGGTGCCGGGCGGTTCTTCCGGCGGTTCGGCAACCGCAGTCTCCGCCTTCCTGTGTGCCGGCGCGACCGCGACCGATACTGGCGGTTCGATCCGCCAGCCGGCCGCCTTCACCGGCACCGTCGGCATCAAGCCGACCTATGGCCGCTGCTCGCGCTGGGGCATCGTCGCGTTCGCCTCGTCGCTCGACCAGGCCGGACCGATCGCCCGCGACGTGCGCGATGCCGCGATCCTGTTGAAGTCGATGGCGTCCGTCGATCCGAAGGACACGACGTCGGTCGACCGGCCCGTGCCGGATTATGAGGCGGTGATCGGCAAGCCGATCAAGGGAATGAAGGTCGGCATTCCCAGGGAATACCGTGTCGACGGCATGCCCGAAGAGATCGAGGCGCTGTGGCAGAAGGGCATTGCCTGGCTGAAGGACGCC
>NZ_RZQG01000252.1:0-7129 GCF_003998635.1 Mesorhizobium sp. M7D.F.Ca.US.004.03.1.1 | reverse complement strand
GTGCCGGACGGCGCCACCAGCGCCACCATCTCACCGCGCTTCAGCGAGAAGTCCGCACCGTTGAGAATGGTGAGCTTCCGCGGCCCCTGGACATAGTGCCGCTCGACGCTCTTCAGCTCGATAATGACCTCGGCCATTACTCGTACCTCAAGGCTTCGACCGGATCGAGACGCGCGGCCCGCCATGCCGGAAACACCGTTGCCAGGAAGGATAGGCCGAGCGCCATCAGGATGACATAGGTCGTCTCGCGCGGATCCATCTTCGCCGGCAGCTGGCTGAGGAAATAGAGTTCCGGGTTGAACAGCACCTTGCCGGTCATCCACGAGAAGAACTGGCGGATGGATTCGATGTTGGTGCAGATCAGCACGCCGAGCAGCACGCCGGCGAGCGTGCCGGTCACGCCGATCGCCGCACCCGTCATCAGGAAGATGCGCAGGATGGCGCCGCGCGACGCCCCCATGGTGCGCAGGATGGCGATGTCGTGCCCCTTGTCCTTCACCAGCATGATCAGGCCGGAGATGATGTTCAGCGCCGCCACCAGCACGATCAGCGTCAGGATCATGAACATGACATTGCGCTCGACCTGCAGGGCGGAGAAAAAGGTCTCGTTGCGCTGGCGCCAATCGACCATGTCGATCGGCCGCTGCGCCGCCGCCTCCACCTTCGGTTTCAGCGCATCGACATCATCGGGATTGTCGACATAGATCTCGATCGTCTGCGCCCGGCCGTCCATGTTGAAATAAAGCTGCGCTTCGGAGAACGGCATGTAGACGATGGAGGTGTCATATTCGGACATGCCGACTTCGAAGATCGCCGCGATCTTGTAGCCCTTCATGCGCGGCGTCGTGCCAATCGGGGTCACGTCGCCGTCCGGCGAGATCAAGGTGATGGTGTCACCAAGCGTCAGGCCGAGATTCTCAGCCATGCGCTTGCCGATGGCAACGCCCTCGCCGGTGTCGAAATCGGCGATCGAGCCCTGCTTGATGTTGCTGGCCACGATGGCGATCTTGCTGAGATCCTCGCCTCGGATGCCGCGCACCAGCGCTCCGGTTCCACCGCCGACATTGCCTTGCGCCAGCACCTGGCCGTCGATCAGCGGGATGGCGTATTTGACGCCTGATACACCGTTGATGCGGCCGGCGACCTGCGCATAGTCCTCAAGCGGCGAATCGAGCGGCTGCACGATCAGATGGCCATTGACGCCGAGGATGCGCGTCAACAGCTCCGCCCTAAAGCCGTTCATCACCGCCATCACCACGATCAGCGTGGCGACGCCCAGCATAATGCCGAGGAAGGAGATCGAGGCGATCACCGAGATCACCGTCTCCTTGCGCCGCGAGCGCAGATAGCGCCACGCGACCATGCGCTCGAAGATGGAAAAGGGTCCGGCGCCCGCCGATCTTGCCGCCACCGCCTCGCTCATGCAGCGACACCGAAGCGCTTCTTCGCGTCCGCGATCGGCAGCGTCTCGCGCTCGCCGGTCTTGCGATTCTTGATCTCGATCTCGCCGGCGGCCACGCCGCGCGGTCCGACGATCACCTGCCATGGCAGGCCAATCAGATCGGCGGTGGCGAACTTGCCGCCGGGCCGCTGGTCGGTGTCGTCGTAGAGCACGTCCTTGCCGGCGGCGACGAAAGCGGCATGCAGCTCGTCGCAGACGCGGTCGCACTCGGCGTCGCCCGCCTTCATGTTGATCAGCCCGATGTCGAACGGCGCCACAGCTTCGGGCCAGATGATGCCGTTGTCGTCATGGCTGGCTTCGATGATCGCCGCGACCAGGCGCGACGGACCGATGCCGTAGGAGCCGCCGGAGACGAAATGATCCTTGCCGTCGGGCCCGGTCACCTTGGCGCCCATGGGCTTGGAATACTTATCGCCGAAATGGAAGATGTGGCCGACCTCGATGCCGCGCGCCGAGACCTTGTCACTCTCGCCGATCTTTTCCCACGCCGCCTCGTCATGCATCTCGTCGGTGGCGGCGTAGGGCGTCGTCCACGTCTTGACGATGTCGGCGATCTCGGCGTCGTTGGCAAAGTCGGTATTGGCGCCGGGCACATCGAGCGAAAGATAGTCGCGATGACAGAAGACCTGGCTCTCGCCGGTGTCGGCGAGGATGATGAATTCATGGCTGAGATCGCCGCCGATCGGCCCGGTGTCGGCCCGCATCGGTATAGCCTGCAGCCCCATGCGCGTGAAGGTCCGGAGATAGGACACGAACATCCTGTTGTAGGCCGCCTTTGCGCCCTCGAAGTCGAGGTCGAAGGAATAGGCGTCCTTCATCAGGAATTCGCGCGACCGCATGACGCCGAAGCGCGGCCGCACTTCGTCGCGGAACTTCCACTGGATGTGGTAGAGATTGAGCGGCAGGTCCTTGTAGGACTTCACATAGGCGCGGACGATCTCGGTGACCACTTCCTCATTGGTCGGGCCGTAGAGCATGTCGCGGTCTTGCCGGTCCTTGATGCGCAGCATCTCCTTGCCGTAGTCGTCATAGCGGCCGCTTTCGCGCCACAGATCGGCCGACTGGATGGTCGGCATCAGGATTTCCAGCGCCCCGGCGCGATTCTGCTCCTCGCGGATGATGCGGCAGACCTTGTCCAGCACCCGCTTGCCGAGCGGCAGCCACGAGAAACTGCCCTGCCCCTGCTGGCGGATCATGCCGGCGCGCAGCATCAGCCGGTGCGAGACGATTTCAGCCTCGCGCGGATTTTCTTTGAGGATAGGCAGGAAATAGCGCGACAAACGCATGGACTGGTCCGTGAGTGAGGATGGCCGCGTCAGAATCGGCGCGACATTGGCTTGCTTGACCCGGCTTCATAGCCATTTCATGGCCGAATGGGAACCCAAACCCGGCGGCGCAGTGCCGCACGCGTCTTACTGGACGTTTCGAAAGCAAAGCCTGCCATACTATTGTGCAGTGCAGCACGAGAATGCCTGTTTCGAGGCAAAATTCTTCGTGACATTTTCATTCGCGTTAGGCTAATGTGCCCCGATAACCGAGAGGGTAGAAAAAAATCTGCTCTCCTACGCGGTCAAAGTCTTGGGAGGATGCGATCTAGGCGCGGTTACTCGCTGCCGCCGGAAACCGGAAACAGATCGGACGCGTTTAAATTGCAAGGCCTTGTGCCTTGCATTTTTTTTGTGCAATCATCTGCTTAGCGCAACGCGTTGCCAAACCGCCTTACCTTGCGTCAGCACTCCCCAGCCACAAAACGGCACGGCATTGCCGTCCGAAACCGCCCATGGTTCCGATGGATGAAAACGTCTTTTGCCGGACAGTCTATTTGGGCCGGACAGTCTATTTGGCTGGCGTCTGACCGAAATCCGGCACGATGTGGGGGATGTCGTTGAGGCTGTATCCCAGGCCATGCGTCAGGCCATAGAAAATGGCCATCAGGATCGCGGTGGCGACGGTGGTGCGGATCACGGCGCGCAGCATGTGGGGGCCGCGCGGTGCACTCGGAACCGTGCCCAGCGTCACATCATGATCGTCGTCCTGCGTCTTCACGCTGAACGGCAGCACGGCAAACAGCACCACCCACCAGGTCGCGAAAAACAGGGCGGTGAACGAAACCCAGCTCATGATTGCTCCAGTTCGATCAGCGTGCCGAAGAAATCCTTCGGATGCAGGAACAGCACCGGCTTGCCATGGGCGCCGATCTTCGGGTTGCCGTCGCCCAGCACGCGGGCGCCGGCAGCCTTGAGCTGGTCGCGCGCGGCCAGGATGTCGTCGACCTCGTAGCAGAGATGATGCATGCCGCCGGACGGGTTCTTCGCGAGGAACGCTGCGATCGGCGAGCCCTCGCCAAGCGGCTCCAGCAATTCGATCTTGGTGTTGCCGACATTGACGAACACCACCCTGACGCCATGCTCCGGCAAAGCCTGCGGTTCCGTCACTTCGGCGCCGAGCGTATTGCGGTAAGCAGCGACGGCCGCGGTCAGGTCCGGCACCGCGAGCGCGACATGGTTCAGCCGTCCGAGCATGTGCGAGCGATCACTCCTCTGTCCAATGACTGCGTCATACGTCAAATCGACTGATATCAATAGCCATGCACGAGGCGCGCACTGTCGCAGTTCGATGATCATTCTTCCAAATCACGATCGAGGCTGTTCCGATCGCCAGCCGCAAAGCACAAACGGCAATGTCCGATATCCGCCCTGCCCGCGCCCGCATTTTTCCTTTCGATCTCGGGTCATTCAAAGCTGCCGCCTTGCTCGATGCCGTCGATGGCGCGAGATTAATTGTTCACCCGCTCGCACCTATTCTTTGCCGACCAGGTCCTCAGGTATGGCTTCACAATGAAGATCCACTGCCTGACTCTGGGCTAGGGTGATCTGGTCCTGAAACAGATCGCAATGCAGCTGATTATCATTGGCACCCGGCGTATTTGATCCGGAAAATATCTGAACCAGGACGCTCGGCTTCTGGTCGACAATGTCTGCCAGCTTCTTCGCAATCACTGGGGCGCCCGTTACGTGGACCGTTTGGTCGACGACATCGACAGGAATGGTTTCCGCGCCCATTTCCAGTTGAGCATAAGGCTTGAGCTTTAGGCGCGCGATGGCTTCCGGGCTGGCGTCGCCGTAAAACTGATTGGCAAGGGTGACCTGCCGATGCAGGCTTTTCATTCTCTCGATGGCCTCTGGGCTGAAACTGATTTTCACGTCATAGCCGTAGGACTTGGCAGCAGGCGTTGCGGCGGCCGCCTCGCCAGCATCTGAACCAAGTTGCACCAAGGCCCCGCCGACGGCGGCCAGCGCAACTACTCTGAGAAGCTGGAACGGTCTGGTCATATAAGATTTCCTCCTGTGATGGGGCTTCTGCGAAAAACCGATGAAACCAGATAGGCCATTACGGCGCCGACAATGCCGACAGCCAGATAAGCCGACATTGCCCACAGGCTGTTCGTTTCAATCACTTGGCATCATCGACATCTCGCTGGGGTCGGAACGCTTCAGTGGTTGATGACGCTGATTTCCCAAGACGTCCCGGTACAAGCCTCTCCGTCCACGCAGAACGCGTTCACCCACAGCTGTCCTTTGTCGAACATGATGCCTTTGCTGCTAACCTTCAGATCTTTGTATTTCTGCTGTTTCACGACCTTGATCACCGCCGGGGTGATGATCTGGTCGTAGACCGGAAGAAGATCCTCGTACGTGGCGAATATGCGTTCTTTGCCGTCAACGGTGATGGTCACCGGATATTCGTATTCCTGGCCTATCTTTGTCCCGTCGGCGATGTTGAGCTGCAGGAATTTAAACGCGGCGAGAAACCCCGTGTGGTCTACTTTCAGGAGACTATCGATGTGGGCATTCACCGCGCCCACGGATTGTGCGTAGGCCGGCTGTGACAGTGCCGCGCACACGACAAAGGCCGCCAACGGCCTCCAGGTTCCAGTTTTCACGATTCCCCCCATTTAGTCTTGCCCGAGACGACTTGTCGTCTACGACGACGACCAAACTGAGGCAAATGCAAGCGAATTGTGCGTCTGGGTCGTGTCTCAGTTTCCTGTCTCTGCAAGCCCCTCTTTGCGGCGGTATGCCCACAGCGCAAGTGCGCCTGGGCGGATGCTATCGGGGTGGTCCAGGCGAACGATATCCTCGCTGATGGTCCACGGCGCTGGAAAGTCGGCGACCACTTCGGTTCCGGCAATCCGGGCATCGTCATAGGTCTCCTCGGCGATCTCGCCGTCGAACACAAAGCGAAGCTTGATCTCCGTTCCTTCCCAGCCGCAGGTGACGGCCCGAAGGTTGTGCGGGACGGCACCGAGAAGAGCGCGCTGCACGGAAAGTAGCAGTGTTGCGCGAATGTCATTCATGAGCGTGTCGCTTTCAATTAATGTTCGCCCACATTTTATGTAAGCGGTGTTCTCAGGCCACGGCGTTTAGCTCGGGCGCCCAGATGTAGGCCCAAGCCAGGAGGTCATCGATTTGGCTGTTCGGATAGCCGTTGACGATCCTGGTGAGTACGTCGGCGAGATAGCCGGGCGGCTCGACGCATTGAGTTTGCAGGTTTCGATCAGCGACGCAATGACCGCCCAGTGTTCGGCATCGCCGTCCGAGCCGAGCGCGTTCTTGTGGTTGAGCGCGATCGGACGGATTGAGCGCTCGACAGCGTTGCTGTCGATGGCATTTCTCGTCGAAAGCGATGGGCAACAACTGCTGATCTGGTCGGACGCCTTCCTGCACTATGTCGTGTCCATCCAGCAGCCGGATTGGCATGCCGATTTCGATGATGACAGGCAACAGGCCGTCGCGACGCGCAAGCGGCTGCTCAAGATGGCCGCGGAGCAGCGCCTGCTGGTCGCCGACCACCACATGCCATTTCCAGGCCTGGGTTACATCGAATCGGCCAATGGTTCTTTTCGCTGGCTTCCGGTCAGCTATCAGCTCAACGTCTAGCTGCCATCCTCACCTTGTGACGAACACCGTCACCAGCGGCTTCTTGCCCCAGGCTTCGTTGGCGGCACCGCGCACGGCGCGCCGTACGGCTTCTTGCACCAGGTCGAGGTCTTTTCGGCGCTGGCGGGGGATCGAGTCCACCGCGCCGATTGCCGCATCGATCATCAAATCTTCCAGCGTCTCGCCACGGCCATCGGCCTCGGCGACGCCGATGGCGACCAGATCGGGGTCTCCGGCAAGTTCATATTTGTCGTCGAGCACGACATTGACCGCGACATGGCCGGCAAAGGACAGTTTGCGCCGGTCGCGAATGCCCATCGCCTGATCGGTGCCGATCAGTCTGCCATCCTTGTAGACGCGGCCGAACGGCACTTGATCGATGATGGTGGCAGGGCCGGGAGCGAGCCGCAGCATGTCGCCGTCGCGCACCTGCGCCACCTGGCCGATGCCGGACGTCGACATCAGCGACCCCTGCGCCACCAGATGCGCCGCCTCGCCATGCACGGGGACGCCGATCTGCGGGCGCACCCATTCATACATCTTGCGCAATTCGCTGCGCCGCGGATGGCCGGAGACATGCACCAGCGCGTCGCCGTCCTCGATGATCTTGACGCCGAGATCGATGAGGCGGTTCTTGATCTCGAGGATCGCCTTCTCATTGCCCGGAATCGTGCGCGAGGAAAACACCACCGTGTCGCCGTCACCACGTTTTCCTCCAATGTCGGAC
>NZ_RZQG01000251.1:0-7137 GCF_003998635.1 Mesorhizobium sp. M7D.F.Ca.US.004.03.1.1 | reverse complement strand
GGCGAGCAGTTCGGCATCCTCGGTCGTATGCCAGACCAGTGCGCGGCCGCTGCGCGCAATCTCGTTGCACAGCCGGTAGAAATCCTGCTTGGTGGCGATGTCGACGCCGCGCGTCGGGTCGTCGAGCAGGATGATCGGCGTGTCGGCGACTAGCGCTCGCGCGACCAGCGCCTTTTGCTGATTGCCGCCGCTGAGCTCGGTGATGTTGGACTGGAAGCGGCTGTCATCCAGCCGCAGTTTGCCGGCGGCACCGGCGGCCATCTCGCGATTGGCGCGATCGGAAACCAGGCCCAGCGCCGGGCGGCGGGCCAGTGCGCCGATGCTGATGTTTCCCAGCACGCTCCACAGCGGGAACACGCCTTCCTTCTGCCGGTCTCCGGCGATGAAGCCTGCCTGCGCATGTCGTGTGACCGCGCTATTCTGCTTGCGGTCGGGGCTGAAGATCCTATGCAGCAGCTCCTTCTGGCCGCTGCCTTCGAGGCCGGCCAACCCGACGATCTCGCCGCGCACGATCTCGATGTCGCGGCCGAGTTCTGATGTCAGCGGGCCGGAGAGCCGCACCAGCACGTCCTGGGCGGAGGCGGCGGAGACGGCGTGCTGATGCACCGGATTGGCATCGCCGCCCATCAGCTGCACCAGCCTGCCGATCGAGGCGTCCGCGACCTGGCCCTGCCACGCCGTGCGGCCGTTGCGCAGCACCACGATCTCGGTGGCGATGTCGATGATCTCCTGCAGCTTGTGGCTGATGAAGATGAAGGCAAGGCCGGCCTTTGCCCGCTCGCGAATGAAGGCTCGCAGCTGTTTGGAGCGGTCGAGATCGAGCGACGAGGTCGGCTCGTCGAGCACGATCAGCCTGACGCCGGGCGTTGCCGCGGCACGCGCGATCTCCACCATCTGCCGTTCGGCGATGGAGAGGTGGCCGACTTCGGCGTCGGCATCGATGCCGTTACCTGGAAAGACAGCGTCGAGCGCTGCGCGAGCCCGAGCCTTGTAAACCGTTCTCCACCCCGGTCGGGTCGCCGCATCCTGAGGTGTCTCCAGAAAAAAATTCTCGGCGACCGACAGGTTGGCGCAGAGCGAAAGCTCCTGATGCACCATGCGGATGCCTCGCCGCTGCGCCTCGGCGGTGCCGTAGTCGGCGAAGTTCACATGTTCGCCGGCAAAGGAAATCGAGCCCAGCGTAGGCCACATCGCGCCGCACAGGATACGCATCAGCGTCGATTTTCCAGCACCATTGCCACCGACCAGCCCGATCACGTCGCCGGCACCGACGCAGAGGTCGATCCCCGTGTTGGCGAGCGTTGGTCCAAAGCTCTTGGTGATCCCGGTGAGCGAAACGACACTTTGCCCGATTGGTGCGGCAGGCGCCTTGGCGGCGGCTCTGTCCTGATCGGCGACGGCAGACTGGGACATTCGCCCTCCGTTTCTTCGACAGCGACGATCGGGCGGTGCTCCGGCACCGCCCGATCCGGTAGCGCTGGATCGCGTTACTTGCTCAGCAGGTTCTGCTTGACCCAGTCCAGCGAATAGCTCGGGCTGATGATCTGGCCGCCTGGCAGCTTGGCGTATTCCTTGAGGTTGCCGGCATCGACCGTCGCCACCGGCATGATCATCAGCTTGGGCGCCTGGGCACCCTTCAGCAGCGACAGGCCGAGCCAGAAGGCAGCCCCTCCGATACCTGGCGTGGTGTTCATGGACACCGTTTGATAGCCGTTCTTGGCGTTCTCCTCGGCCCACCATTTGACGAAGTCGGTGCCGCCGCCACCCTCGATGATCGGCATCTTGCCGGTGTAGTCGCCGCCATACTGGACGAAGGCCTGCGCGATGCCGACATCGTCGCTGCCGCCCTGGCCGAGCACGGCGTCGACATGCGGCAATGAGGGCAGCACATTGGCGATCGCCGCCTGCGCCACCGAGGCGGTCGCCTGGCCATAGACGGTCGCCACCACCTTGATGTCGGGATACTTCGCCAGCACCGACTGCTGCGCATTGAACATGTCGTTGTCGGGCGCCGAACCCTTCACGCCACGCACCTGCAGGATGTTGCCCTTGCCGCCGAGCATCTTGAAGACCGCCTCGGCCTGGGTCGCCTTGTAGCCCTTGAAGTCGAAATTGAGCTGGTAGTTGCAGGGTGCCGAGGCCACCGAATCGAAAGAGATGACGATGATGCCGGCCTTGCAGGCTTTTTCGATGATGCCATTGACTGCCGTTTCCGAGGCGGCGTCGACGGCGAGCACGTCGACCTTCTTCAGGATCAGCTCGGCAATCTGGCTGTTTTGCTGCGCCACCGAGCCATCGCCGTTCATGACGATATAGTCGGCGATCTGACCAGCGGCCTTGGCTTCCTTGGCGGAGGCTTCGAACGCTTCCACCATCTGGTGCCGCCAAGTGTTGCCGTAATAGGCGTTGGCGAGCGCGATGACCGGCGCGTCCTGTGATGCCATTGCCGGCAACATAGCAGCGCCCACCATTGCGGCGCCGGCGAGCGCCGCCACAGTTACAAATCTCATGGTATTTCCTCCCAAAAACACGATCGGCTTGGCTTGCCACACGAGCACAGCGTAATCTCAAGGGGCACGCTATGTCAGGTACATATTATACCAGCATACCAAATAGGCAAGCGTCAGCAATGACACTGCTGCGCATCGCCTGTTGTTGCGGCCGCTACCTTGATGGAACGGTAATTCGTGATCGCTTTCTGCGGCGGCTTACAAGCCGCTCTTTGGACAGAAGCCATGAGACCGGGGTGTTTGGGCGCTACTTCAAAAGATCGACCAGCACGTCGAAAGCGGCGTCGATGTCGGCGCGGACCGCGGCCCTGACGGCCTCCGCGTCCCGGTTTTTCAATGCCGCGAACATCTCCTGGTGGTGTTCGTTGGCGGTCGAGTAGTTTCCCGAATCGTGCAGCATGTTGAAGTAGGGGCTGATCTGCAGCCAAAGGTTCTCGATGATGTTGAGCATGTTCTCCGAACCCGCCGCCCGATAGATCGAGAAATGAAAGGCGTAGTTGGCGCGCAGATAGGATTTGACGTCGCCGGCGGCATTGGCCTGTTCGAGCGCATCCAGATGCTGGCGCAACTGCGCCACGGCCTGGTCGTCCATGCGCTCCGCAGCCCATGCGGCCGCGATCGCCTCGATCTCGAACCGGACATTCCTGAGGTCGATGAGGCGTGCGCGGCTTAATGCCGGAATACCGATCGACCGGCCTGAAACCACCATCAGTGCGTTGGCCGCCGTCAGGCGCCTTAGTGCTTCCCTGACCGGCATCGGGCTGACGCCGAAAGCATCGGCAAGGCTCTGAACCGTGACCATCTCGCCCGGCACGATGCTGCCGTCGAGGATCAGTTCGGTGACATGGCGATAGACCCTGTCCTGCAGGGTTTCCCTGGACAGGGGTGTGATCTCGACCCCCGACTTTTTGTACGCCGATCCAGCCATCTCCCGTCAACCTTCCCGCCCAAGGGCGACGCTACCGCCAGAGCAATTCCAGGAAAAGTGTGAAACGGTTTTCCGTCCGGAATTGCGCCAAAGCAAAGAGACAGAGTGGCTCCGCGTTTCACAGAGACGCGGAGCCACTCTGGCGTCCGGAATGCAAGGTTCAAGGTGCCACGTCAAGCGCCCAAGGGTCCCGGTTTTGATATTAGATGATTTCATCATTGATCTTTGATCAAATCATGTTAGGGTCACCGGCATCGAATGACAAGGGTTACGTTCGTGCCCTTGGGAGGCATTCGGTCGTTCGGATCGGGAGGAGTTTCATATGGGTATCGGATTGAAAGTCCGGCGGCTCGCGCTGCTGGCCGCCATGGCTGTATGCGCCCTTGGGCTGCCCGGCGCGCAGGCAGCCGAGAAGCACAAGATCTTTCTCAGCATGAGCTACATCGGCAATGATTGGCAGGCGGAGGCGGCCAACATGGTCAAGGCCATGGCCGCTCACAAGAGCCTGGCCGACAAGGTCGACCTGCAGGTCCAGGTCGCCGGCCCTAACGCGCAACGCCAAATTCAGCAGATCAATGCAATGGTGCAAAGCGGCGCCGAGGCGATCATCGTGTACCCGATCTCGCCGACCGCGCTCAATCAGGTCGTCAAGAATGCCTGCGACAAGGGTGTGAAGGTGTTTGCCTACGACGCCGAGATCACCGAGCCTTGTGCCTACAACGTCCACATCGACCAGCTGGAAGCGGGCAGGGTGACCGCCGAATGGCTGGTCAAGAAGCTCAATGGCAAGGGCAACATCATCGCCATCACGGGTGTCCCGGGAACGTCAGTCGACGATCAGCGGACAAAGGCCGCCAAGGAAGTCTTCGCCAAATATCCTGATATCAAGATCGTCGGCGAGGCTGTCGGCATGTGGAGCCAGGCGGTCGCCCGCACCGAGCTTTCGAAGATCCTGGCCACCCGCAATTGGGACGACATCAACGGGCTGTGGATGCAGGTCGGCTGCTTCACCGCCAACTCAATGCAGCTCGAGGCCGGCAAGAAGACGAGCGAACTCCTGCCTTGCGCCGGCGAAGGCTCCAATGGCGGCCGCATCCAGATGCTGCCGGAGGGCACCGAAGTCGAAGGTGCCGCTCCCCCCTATGCACCGGCGGGCGCGCAACGCATTTCCTATGCCTCGCCGCCCTATTCCGGCGCGCTGGCGCTGAAGCTTGCCGTCGAGGCGATCGAAGGCAAGGACGTGCCGAAGACCACTATCCTGCCACTACCCGTCGTCACCAATGAGACGATCAAGCTGTGCGATGAAGGCACATGGGCGGAGATGAAGGCCGGCTGCAACGCCTTCAAGCCGTCGCTGGTCTCCAACCCCGGCTGGTTCGCTTCGATCTTTTCGGACCAGACACCCGAGGTCGGCCTCGCCGCGGCCCTCGTCGGCCAGCCGGAAGAGTAAGCCTCCCAAGGCAATCCTGATCATGCACGGGCGTCTGTCCGTGCATGATCGACCTGTGTCAGGCCCGGCGATCGAGGACGATGACAGACCATCCCGAACATCCCGCCATCGAGATCGACGGTATCAGCAAGGCGTTCGGCCCGACCGTCGCGCTGGACGGCGTGTCGTTTGCGATCGCGCCCGGCAGCGTTCATGCACTGCTGGGTGAAAACGGAGCCGGCAAGTCGACGCTGGTAAAGCTGCTGTCCGGGCTGGTCCGGCCAAGCGAAGGCCATGTGCGTGTCTTCGGCAAGGAGATCGCCTACGGCGCACCGCGCGCCGCACACGCGCTGGGCGTGCAGACGGCGTTCCAGGAGATGACCCTGGTGCGCGATCTCTCCGTGCTCGACAACATGCTGTTGCCCTACGCCCCGGTCGGCGTCTCCGGCCTGATCCGGCGCGGCGCTGCCCGCAAGGCTGTCCGTCGCCACATCGACGAGCTCGGTTTTTCCGTCGATCTCGACGCCGAGGTGACCGAGCTCGAGCTTTCTGTGCGCCAGAAGATCGAGATCGCGCGGGCCGTCTACCGCAAGCCGCGCATCCTGCTGCTCGACGAGCCGACATCGACGCTCGCCGGCCGCGACGTCGACTGGCTGGGCGACATCATCGCCAGGCTGAAGGCGGCGGGCACCACCATCGTCTTCATCACCCACCGCATGCGCGAGGTGCGCGCCTTTTGCGAGACGCTGACGATCCTGAGAAACGGCCGCCACATCGTCACCGCGCCGGTTGCCGACATCTCGGACGGCGACGTCATCGAGAAGATCATCGGCCGCAGCATCGAGCAGACCTTCCCGCCCAAGCCAGACGGCGCCCAGGCCTTCGGGCCGCCGGTTCTGGGCGTGCGTGACCTCAAGGTCGGGCGCAAGCTCGACGGCGCCGGCTTCGACCTGCGCAAAGGCGAAATCCTCGGCGTTGCCGGCTTGCAGGGCATGGGCCAGCAGGATCTGTTCCTGGCCTGCTTCGGCATGGCCGAAATCACCCGCGGCCACATCCTCGTTGACGGCCGCAAGGTCTGGCTCGGCTCGCCCGCCGATGCCTTGCTGCCCAACATGGCGATCGGCCTGGTGCCGGAGGATCGCAAATCCGAAGGCCTGTTCCTGAAACTGTCGGGCAGCCAGAACGCCACGCTTCCCGTGATATCGCGCTTCACTCGTTTCGGCCTTGTCGACGCAGAGGCCGAAACCCGCTCCGTCGAGGCGGCATTCGCCACTGTCGAGGTCGACCGCCGCGCGCTGTGGACGCGGGCCGGTGCGTTTTCCGGCGGCAACCAGCAGAAGATCGCAATAGCCAAATGGCTGGTGGCGCAGAGCCGCATCCTGCTGTTGTTCGATCCCACCCGAGGCATCGACGTCGGCACCAAGCACGAGCTTTATGTGATGATGCGAAACTACGTGGCCGCCGGCGGCTCGATCCTGCTGCACTCGACCGAGATTCCAGAGCTCGTCCACCAATGCGACCGGGTCCTGGTTCTCTATGACGGGCGCATCGCTGCCGAGCTAGAAGGCGACGCCATCACCGAGTCGGCCATCATGCGCCCGGCACTCGGGCATGCCGGGGATGCCGCGGCATGAGCAGCGCAAGCATTTCATCTCCGGTTTCCCGAAGCTTCGGGTTGCGCCGCGCGCTGATGCGCAATCGCGGCGCACTGATCGCCGCTATTGTCCTTGCGATCCTGCTTTTCATCGTCGACTGGATCAGCGCCGGGCCACTGACCTATTTCGATGTTTCGTTCCTGTCGAGCGGCGGCGCGACCTCGGCGCTCGCAGCGATCGGCCAGACCATCGTCATCCTGTCGGGCGGCTTCGACCTGTCCGCCGGCGCGGTGATATCGCTGGTCAATGCCGTGCTGGCATCGAGCATGGACCCGATGGCGCCAGGCGCCAGCATCATCCTGTGGACCGCCGTCGGCATCGGCGTCGGCATGGCCGTGGGCGCCTTCAACGGCTTCTTCATCGCGGTGCTGCGCATGCAGCCTATCGTGGTGACGCTGTCCACCATGTTCATCCTGCAAGGCGTGACGCTGCTGGTGATGGACAAGCCCGGCGGCTTCGTGTCGCCCGATCTCGGCACCTTCTACCTCGGCGACGCGATCGCCGGCTGGCTGCCGATGCCGCTGGTGGTGATCGGCGTCGTCCTGCTTGCCTGGTTCTGGCTGAAGGGCACCCGCTTCGGCACAGCACTTTATGCCGTTGGCAGCGATACGGAGT
>NZ_RZQG01000250.1:0-7146 GCF_003998635.1 Mesorhizobium sp. M7D.F.Ca.US.004.03.1.1 | reverse complement strand
GCCTAACCTCGTCAGCGCGAAAGAAAGATCAAGTACCCGGAGCCTTCGTCCCGGTCTAAATGTCCACTCTCATGCAATTCAATGACGCTGTGCAGCGGCGGGCAGTCCGCGGCAGGGTCCGATCCCAATCAAAAGTGCTTGGTACTGCCGAAAATTACCAACCGGTGTGACCCGCGCGGATGACGACTTTTGTCCGGCGCAGTCGCTCGCCGCTGAGACCTCGGAGGAACGACCGGTTTCGGGCGAGGGGTGTCATCGTCCGAACGGCGAAGATTAGGGGCATTGCTGTCCCGGCAGCCTTTTGGCCGAGAGCGGACTGGCAGCCTCGGGCAAAAGCCCCTCGTGAAGCGGTCATGCGCGCGAATGTCATTGTCGGCTCTAGCCAGTTTCTCTGCCTCGATGGCACGCGGCGAACGCAGTGGCACCCCTCGTCATAACGCCGGCTCCAACTCCATGACAGAAAATCCACGGGCCTTGAGTTAGGCACTAATTCACCTCCGCGCGGTTGAAATCCTTTGGCGATAACCATCCTTTTTCTGCGAGCGGGAAAATGACTCGTTGTAACCGTAACGAGCCCACTTCGATGCGTCTGAAATTAGGCGCTCCGTATCAAGACTCACTTGAACTAGTCTTCAGTCCTCGCGAGGAAGGCACGTTGATAGATTTCGAATCAAGTCCAGAATCCCTGAAAATATATCTGTGAGTTTATGAGAGAGACGATTGCGCAAAATCGCGCCCAAGTAGAGATTGCCCATGTAAATAAATTAAGGGGGCTCTCTTGAAACGCTGGATGTTGCTGCCGGCTTGCGTGCTGGCGTTGCATGGATGTGCAATTCGACCTCTGCCCGAGCAATCGACGACATTCAATACGTCTGCCATTGTCCGCAAAATTCGATGCGAAACCCGTGAGGCTTTCAGACATCAGATGATTGCTTGGCTTGAGGCACAGGATAAGGAGCCGGCGGCACTACGCGTGGCCAAAGCACTTAGAGCAAGAACGCCGGTGGCAGAGATCGATTATCGTGGGCTAGACCCTGATACCGCTTACCCGATTTCCCTGCTGGCGGGTACCGCAGTCGTGTATTCATTCAATTTTGATATGACCTTCACGGCCAACAATTCAGCGAGCTTAGACCTTCTTGACACCTATCGCCTGGGTAAGAAGACATTGGGGTTGGGTGGTTCAATCAATCGAAGCCGCAACAACAAACGTGTTTTTGTGGTAGCCGACACATTTGGCGGCCTCTACAAGGACTTAGATGACGACTATTGTGATGACCGGAACGAAGTTCCTAACTCTTTTTATCCGATAACAGGCAATATCGGCATGGATGAGCAGGTATCCACGTTCGTGGACATGGCGATATTCAACAATCTTTCGGGCAAAGAAGGCGCAGCAACAGGCCCGCAGACGATGGCCGACACACTGCTTTTCACAACGAGTCTAACAGCAAGTGCGGATCCGAAGATTGCACTATCACCAGTTGATGGTGTTACGGCAGGGGGGCTAAGCAGTTCAATTTCCAGGGAAGATAAGCATCAGGTAATCGTCGCGTTTGCGTTGCCCGTGCCCGGCAAGAACACTAATCAAGTCGCAGAGTTTTTTGGAAAATTTCTTAGCGGCAGCGGAAACGCAACTGTTCGCCGCGCACTGCGCCAAGCGGACGAAGCAATCCAACAGAGTGTCGCGAGTGAAATTCTATCACTTCAATAAGGGGATCAACCATGACCACGAGTGAGGGCAAGCCGCGCCGGCTGAAAGCACCTTTTGCAGAGTCAACATCGGCGATGAAATTCAGTGCAACGAAAAGCATGAGGTTCATCAAAAATTTGGAAAAGCACGGTGTCCTCGCCGATTTTATAAGGTTGTCAAAGGCTGATCCGGAGGCCACACTGACGTTCAGCAAGAATTCACTTAATCTGATGAAGAAACTTCTACAGGAGAAGGGTGCCGACAAGGTCGATGTTTTCTCTAAGAGTATCGTTGGTGATCCAAAAAAGAAGAGCAAAAGCAAAAAGGAATGCCCGCACTGGGAGGGATAGCGGTAAGTCGAATGGCTAGAAGGCGGCGCAAAGCTGTCGTTGAAAATTGATGGGACGGCGGTCGCCTGCGGGTAAAAATTGACGCTAACCCAACTCGGGTTCTTGTCGGCCTTTCAAAACGGATGCACGCCCCAACGACACAGGGTATGTTGTCCCCGTCCGGCCGAGGTCGTCGAAGGGGGAGGACATGGCATGCAGGCAGTGCCGATAGCGCATCAAGCCGCGCAACCCGTGGCCGGCCCCGTATCCTCCCTCGCCGGCTATCCGGCCGCCGTCCTGTGCTGGCTGCTTTCGGCTGGTGTCTATATCGCGGCCAAATGGGTGGCGCCTGAAATGCCGCCCTGGGGCCTCTGCTTCTGGCGGCTGACGCTTGCTTGCGCCATCCTGCTGCCGATTGTGCACCGTCATCACGAGGCGATGATCGGGCTTTTGCGAACGCGCGCCGTGGAGGTCGTCGCCGTGGGGGCGATCGGCCTCACGCTCTGCCAGGGTATGATCTACCATGGCCTCAACGACACCGACGCCACCACGGCCGGCATCATCATGGCGCTGTCGCCTGTCATGACGATGGTGCTCGCCCGTTTCGTGCTGGGCGAGCCGCTCGGGCTGGGGAAGTCGCTCGGCGCGCTGGTTGCGCTTGCCGGGATGATTTTCATCGTTGCCCACGGCAACCTGACGGCGCTGCTGCAACTCAAGATCAACGCCGGCGAGCTGTGGATCGTCGGCAGCGCGTTCTGCTGGGGCCTCTACACCGTGCTTTTGCGCCGTGCCAAATTCGGCATCGAACTGCTGCCGATGGTCGTGCTGCTGCTCGGCGCGGGCGCGCTGGTCGCCTTGCCTTTCCATGTGTGGGAATTGTTCAACGACGAACGCTCCGCCATGAACGTCCACAGCATTCTCGCGCTCGCCTATCTGGCAGGCCCCGGCGGCGCCTTGATGTACTATCTCTACAACAAAAGCGTGGAAACGCTCGGCGCGAGCCGGGCAAGCATGCTGCTCTACCTGCAGACAGTGTTCGTGGCCATGCTCGCCTATCTGCTGCTCGGCGAGGGCTTGCACGATTACGATCTGGTCGGTGCGGCCTTCATCGTCGCCGGCATCGTACTCGCCACAGTGGTCAAACCCAGGCCAGCTCAACCACGCGTGGCGTAGACATCTTGCGAGTGACGGCAGGGCCGCTAGCGCTTGGTTTACATCGCGGCCTTGCTTGGTGTCGGAGCGGGGTTGTCGTGTTAGGATCGCCGGTCGACATCCCTCGGCGCAACACGGCTGCAAGTGCCGGTTCGCATGCTACCGGGCTGGCGCCGGCAGGATTTTCTTGTCGCGGATTTCGCAAGAGCAAGGGGACGTCGATGAACGCAAGGGACCGATCTTTCCGCTGCCTGATGGTGGCTGGCCTGTTTGCCGGTGTCTTCTGGGTGGATGCCGCCCTGGCGCAGGACGCAGGGTGTACGCTCGAGCCGGTGGCCGGTACGGCCCGGCAGATTCTGAAATGTCGCAAAGGCCTCACCGTCATTGTGGAAGAGGGCGCTCGTTTTACGCTGGAGGACGGCGATCGAAACGGCAAGGCCGATGCGGTCAGGTTGCGGCGCAAGGCGCTGCTGCTCGATGCACCAGCCGGCTCGGTCCCGGGTGGCTTCGCGGTTGTCACCCCGCAGGCGATCGCCGCGGTGCGAGGCACCAAATGGGCAGTCGACACAGGCGAGGGCAAGACGTCTGTTTTCGTCCTCAGGGGCCGCGTCGCCGTGCACAGGGCGGCGTCCGATGCCGGGGTGGTGCTGAAGCCGGGCGAAGGCGTCGACGTCGAGCCCGGAACGGCACCGCTCACCGTCAAGCGCTGGCCCGCCAAGCGCGTTTCCGCATTGCTGGCCCGTTTCGGCCTGTGAGCCGCGGTGAGCAGGCGGGCGCTTCCGACGCTGATCGCGCTCATTCTCGCGGGTCTTTGGGGTGCCGGCCTGGGCTTCGCGCACTGGCGCGGTCATCTGTGGTTTCTCGATCGCGTCGAAGCAACGATGACCGACCTTCGAACGCTCGTTCGAGGAACGGCAAAGCCACCGGAGCTGATCACCATTGTCGCCATAGACGATGAAGCGGTGCGGCACGAGGGCACATATCCCCTCAGCCGCGCCACGCTTGCCCGGCTTGTCGATACGATCGCCGGCCTTGGACCAAAAGCCATTGCGCTCGACCTGCTGCTGGTCGATCCCGGAGCAAAGGACAACGATGAGGCGCTCGCGCGTTCGCTGAGCGGGGGCAGAAGCGTCATCGCTGCCGCGGCGGTCTACCCCGGAGGTGAACAATGGACGGTGGCCGAGGGCGAAGGGCCCCTCGCCCGCGTGCCGAATGCCGAGCGGTTTCTGTGGCCCCTGAAGGCGTTCTCGGATGCCGCGGCTGTCGGCGTCGTCAACGTGGTTACCGACAAGACGGGAACGCCCCGGTTCGTGCCGTTGCTGTTTCGGGCCGGACCCCAGCTGGAAGCGTCTTTCTCCTTGCGTGTCGCCACCATGGCAGCAGGTGAGGATCCAGAAATCGCACCCGATCATCTCTCGCTGGGCGGACGGCCGATCCGGACCGACATTGGTCACATCCTGCCTCTGACATTCTACGGCCCCCGCGGCACGATCCGCACGATCAGCGCGGCGACCGTGCTGGAGGGCCAACTCGATCCCGGCACCATCCGGGATCGAATCGTCGTGATCGGAGCAACCGCAACCGGCACCGGCGATGTCTTCCCGACACCGTTCGATCCAATACTCCCGGGCGTCGAAGTCATGTCGACGGCGATTGCCCATCTGATGAGCGGCGACGGTACAGTGCGGGACCAGTATGTCCGGCTTGCGGATGCCGGCTTTGCGGTGGTGCTGCCCATGATTCTCGTGGGGCTGTTGGCATGGCGGCGAAACGCCAGCGGCCTCGCGGCGATCGCCGGCGTGGTCCTGATCTGGTTCGTGGTCAACATGACCGCTTTCTCGCACCACATCTGGCTGAGCGCCGCGTTGCCGATGGCCGCCGCCGTTCCGCCGGCTATCTTGTTTGGAGCCGCGCAGCTTTGGCTGGGCAGGAGCCGGGCCCAGTTTTTCGCAACGCAGAGCCAATTGCTTCAACGCGTTGAAGCCTCGGGCATGGGGGAGTGGCTCGCCAAGCATGGCGACTTCCTCTCGGACCCCGTGCGGGGAGACGCCGCCATCCTGTTCATCGACCTGTCCGGCTTCACCGGGCTGAGTGAAACATTGGGGCCGGTCGCCACACGCGAACTCCTGAACAATTTCCATGCGTTGGTCGACGAAGAAGTGGCGCGCTGCGGTGGCGTCGTCACGAGTTTCATGGGTGACGGAGCCATGATCCTGTTCGGCCTGCCGGAACCAGCGACAAACGACGCCTTCAATGCCGCCCGCTGTTGTGTGGGGCTCTCCAGCCGCACCAACGATTGGCTCGCCTCGTTGCCGGCATCGACCGCATCCCGGCTCGGCTTCAAGATTGGAGCCCACCACGGAACAATCGTGGCCTCTCGACTCGGCAGCGAAGGCCGTCAGCACATCGCGGCCATCGGTGACACTGTCAACGTTGCCAGTCGCTTGATGGAGATCGCGGCCGACCAGAATGCTGACGTCGCGGTGAGTGACAAAATGCTTGATGTCGCCGGCCGCGACTGCGCGTTGTTCAAATCCGGCACCCTGAAAGGACCTGTGGAAACGCAGATCCGTGGGCGATCCGGCTCGCTCGCAATCTGGTTTTGGCAGAGTGCACGGACGGCGAAGATCAGGCCCTGATCAATGGTGGCCGGCGCCCCTTCGCCAGGCTTCGAGACCACTCAATGCCGCTTGAAATACTGCACTTCCCTCTCATGCTTCTCCGCCGCCTCGCGGGTATCGAACGTGCCGAGGTTGCGCCGCTTGCCGGTCTTTTCGTCCTTCTTGCGTGAATAGAGGCGGTATTTTCCGCCTTTCAGTTTCCGGATCATCTCGCTCTCCCGGCTTGGCCCTGATCAGGATTTCCGCTTGGCCTTGAGGCTGCGCGCGGCTTGCTCGACCGCGGCACGGTCGTTGCCCAGCCGATCGATCAGCGCCTGCGCCTCGTCGCCCGATAGGCCGGTGCGCATCGCCAGCGCCTCGACCTCCAGCACGTCGGTACTGGCGATCTCGCCGGTTTCCGGCAGCGCATCGCCTGCCGTCAGCGGCAGCGCGGCCTCCCTGTCGATCTCGGCCTCGGCTTGGTGCCAGTGCCGCTCCGGGTCGCCGTGAAGGCCGCCCTCGCGTTGCCAGATGTCGTATGCCCGCTGCTGGATTTTTTCGTGCCGTTCGTCACCCATGATCATTCCTCCGGTTGCGTCAGGGAAGAACGCTTCGCCGATCCGAACGATCCAAAAAATTTGCGTGATCGCGCGCGAAGGCCCGCACGAAGGTGGCGCCCTATGGCCTGCCGGCCATCCCCACTTGTGGGGAGATTCGCAAAACCCGCCTGGGCGGCGGGTCATTGGCGCAAATCAGCATCGTGGGCGAATATGTAGCATAGCCGCCCTCACAATGTAAAGAATAAATTCCTATCGAAAAGCCACAGGGAATAGCTGCAGACCATCGGACTGGCCGTCGTCCGGCCCTTTGTCGACCTGAGTTCGCAGCCCAGGCGGCGGGCGAGCCGCCGCCTGGATGCCGGCCATGGCGGCCGAATTTGGTGTCAGCGGCCCCAGATGCCCTGGCCATAACCCGGTGCAGGCATGCCGGAGGTCGCAGTTCCCTCCACGGTGCTGTCGGTGATGCTCTTGGTGACGCTGACCGCGCCGCCGGAGATCATCGAATGGGAACCGGCAGTTGGATAGCTGCCGGCGGCAGGGACGAAGTCCGAGTCAAAGTGGTCGCTGCCGGCAAAAGCCATGCCGGAGGCAAACAGGAACACGGCAATGCTGAAAATGATCTTCTTCATTTCAAGTCTCCATCTTTTGAAAGTTGACATCGGCCTCGACGCGCCGCCCGCATCGCATTCATGAGGCTGTCTTCTGCTCTTCGGGCGAAACCGGCCAGCCGCGATCCCCTCGGGATCCGCGGCGGCAGGTTGTCAGCGCACGACCGTCTTGGTTCGTTGGTGCGCTGTTGCGGCGTCTTATAG
>NZ_RZQG01000024.1:0-19615 GCF_003998635.1 Mesorhizobium sp. M7D.F.Ca.US.004.03.1.1 | reverse complement strand
GCGTCGCCCTGTCGGGTGCCAGGATGGCGGGCGCATCATCGGCGCCGGCGGCGAGGCGGCGGGAAAGCCCAGGAGAATTTGCGATACTGGCCATGATCACCGACTATCTTTCCAACCCGTCAAAATCCAGCCGCGACACGCATATGTGATGCCACGGCAGACTGGGTCTATATCAATATCCAAGCGCCAAGCCATCCTTGCGCGGATCGGAAGCGCCGGTCAGCGTGCCCTTCTCCCAGTCGATCAGCACCACTTGCCCGCCGCCTAGCGGATGATGCGGCTCGGCTGTGCGATGGCCACGTCGGCGCAGGCCCTCGATCGCCTCGGCAGGAACGTTGCGCTCGGCCTCAACAGTGTCGTCATTGTAGAACACCCTGGGCGCATCCAGCGCCTGCTGCGGATCCATGCCGAAGTCGATCATGTTGGTGAGCAGGTGGACATGCCCGAACGGCTGGTAGCCGCCGCCCATGACGCCGAACGGCATCACCACGCGGCCGTTCTTCGTCGCCATGCCGGGCATGATCGTGTGCATCGGCCGCTTGCCGGGCGCGATCGCGTTCGGATGTGCCGGGTCGAGGCGGAAGCTCGAACCGCGGTTCTGCAGCACGATTCCGGTCTTCGGGCCGACGACGCCGCTGCCGAACGAATAATAGGTCGAGTTGATGAAGGAGACCGCGTTGCGGTCGCGGTCGACGATGGAGATGTAGACCGTGTCGCTGCCGGGCAGCTCCACGCGCGGCAGATGCGTCATGGCACGTTCGCGGTCGATCTCGGCGCGCAGCCGGTCGGCATAGGCGCCGGACAGGAGTTGCTTGACCGGCACCGGAACACGGTCCTGGTCGCCGACATAGCGGTCGCGGTCGCGATAGGCCAGACGCCCGGCTTCGATCTCCAGATGCAGGCGCTCGGCGCCATTGGGGTCGAGCTCGCCAAGCTTGAAGCCCGACAGCACGTTGAGCATCAAAAGCGCCGTCAGGCCCTGATTGTTCGGCGGCATCTGGTGGATATCATGGCCGCCATAGGAGGTGCTAACCGGCGCCACATAGTCGCCTCTGGTCGCCGCGAAATCCTCGGCCGAGTGCAGCCCGCCCAATTCATTGAGCCGGCGCACTATATCGTCGGCGACAGCGCCTTCGTAGAAACCGGCCCGGCCGTGTTTGGCGATGATGCGCAAGGTCGCCGCCAGTTCCGGCTGCCGGTGGACGTCGCCGGCTTTCGGCGCGTTGCCGCCGGGCAGGAAGATGCGCGCGGCATGCTCGTCGGCCGAAAGATCGGTCTCCGGTTCGGCCCAGTCGAAGGCGACGCGGTCATGCACGACATAGCCGTTCTCGGCATAATGGATGGCCGGCGCCAGCGCCTCGGCAAGGCCTTTGCGGCCATGGTCCTCGAGCAGGCGGCTCCAGGCATCGACGGCGCCCGGCACGGTGACCGCATGCGGACCCTGCAGCGGGATGCTGTCGAAGCCTTTTTCCAGATACCAGTCGACCGTCGCCTTGGCCGGCGCGCGGCCGGAGCCGTTGAAGGCCAGTACATTGCCTTGCCCCCCGGGAGAATAGAGCACGAAGCAGTCGCCGCCGATGCCGGTCGACTGCGGCTCGACCACGCCCTGCACGGCGGCGGCACAGACCGCGGCATCCATGGCGTTGCCGCCGGAGCGCAGCATCTCGATTGCCGCAAGGGTTGCAAGCGGATGCGAGGTCGCGGCAACCGCCTCGGTGGCACGAACCGGCGAGCGGCCGGGAAACTGGAAATCACGCATTCTGTCTGGATATCCCTGGTCACGTCTGCGAATTGGTCATCTGAAATCAATGCCGCCGCCCGAAGATCTGCGCAACCGACAACAGCACGACCGAGAGCACGATCAGGCAGGTGGAGATGGCGGCGATCGTCGGGTCGATCTGGTCGCGCAGCGCATTGAACATGCGGCGCGTCAATGTCGTGGTCTCGCCGCCAGATATGAACAGCGAAACCACCACTTCGTCGAAGGAGGTGATGAAGGCGAACAGCGCGCCCGAGACGATCGAGAAGCGGATCTGCGGCATGGTCACCTGCCAGAAGGCGGCGACGCGTCCGGCGCCGAGGCTGCGCGCCACGCGCTCCTGGTTCATGTCGTAGGAGCGCAGTCCCGACAGCACGGTCAGCACCACCAGCGGCAGCGCCTGCACCGTGTGCGCGATGACCAGGCCGGTCAGCGTGTTGTTGAGCCCGATGCGCGCATAGAGGAAGAAGGTGCCGATGCCGATCAGGATCACCGGGACGATCAGCGACGCCGTCAGCAGCGCGTTGATGGTGCCGTTGAAGCGCAGCGTGCCCCGGTTGATGGCATAGGCTGCGGCAGTGCCGAGCGGCGTCGCCACCAGCACCGTCGTAACAGCCACCTTGACCGAGACGATCGTGGCGTCGCGCCACTCCAGTGACCCGAAATAGGCCTGGTACCAGCGCAGCGACCATTGCTGTGGCGGGAATTGCAGCAGCGTCGAGTCCGAAAACGACATGATGACGATGATGATCGACGGCGCGATCAGGAACAGCAGCACGAGGCCGCCGAGGCCGTAGAGCCACAGACGTTGCCGGTGCGAGATCGGCAGGCCGATATCCTCGCTCATCGCGAACTCCACACACCGGTGGCGCGCGCGCCGAGCAGCCACTGGAACAGGCCGAGAAGCGCTAGCGTGACCACCAGCAGCACCACGCCAAGTGCCGCACCCGCGCCCCAGTTTGAATAGAGGCTGGTGGTCTGCTCCATGCGCATCGCCCACATGATCACCTTGCCGCCGCCCATCAGCGCAGGCGTGACGAAGAAGCCCAGGCAGAGCACGAAGACGATGACCACGCCCGAGGCGAGGCCGGGCAGCGACAGCGGAAAGAAGATCTGCCGGAAGGTGGCGACCGGGCCGGCGCCGAGGTTCATGCCGGCGCGCAGGCAGTCGGTGTCGATCGTCTTCATCGAGGCGTAGAGCGGCAGCACCAGGAACGGCAGCAAGATATGCGTCATGCCGATGACGACGCCCGACAGATTGTTGGCGAGCGACAGCGGCTGGTTGATGACGCCGAGGTCGATCAGCCAGCTGTTGATCAGGCCCTTGCGCTGCAGGATCACCAGCCAGGCATAGGTGCGCACCAGAACCGATGTCCAGAACGGCAGGATGACAAAAATCAGGCAGATCGACGCCGCCCGGCGCGGCAGCTGCGACAGCATGTAGGCCAAGGGATAGCCGAGCAGGACGCAGGCGCCGGTGACGATGAAGGCGACCTTGAAGGTGGTGACGAAGGTCTTGATGTAGGAGGCCTGCTCGAAGAAGCGCGCATAATTGGCGGCGCTGAAGCCGCCGGCCTCGTCGAACAGCGACAGCCAGAACAGCCAGCCGATCGGCACGATGATGATGGCGAAGACCAGGAACAGGCTTGGCGACAACAGCGCCAGCAGCCGCAACGACTCGCGCCGCGCGTCAGTGCGCAGCGCCTGCGCGTTCAGGGACTGATCCGCGCGGCCAGTCTCTTCCATGAGGGCGGGTTGCGCGCTCATCAGTCTGATGCCACCAGGATCGTGTCCTGAGCATCGAGGCCGAGGCTGACCGGCTGGCCGGGAGCCGGCATTTTCGCCAGCACATCGCTGCGGCAATAATCGCGCAGCGTCAGCTGACGGCCATCGCGCAGCACCGCGTAGCAGACGAAGCTGTCGCCCTGATAGATGATGTCGCTGACTGTCGCCTCGAGCACGTTGACGCTGTTTGGCTGTTCGGCGTTTGCCAAGAGCCTCAGCTTTTCCGGCCGCACCACCATCAGGTGCTGGCCTGCCGCCGGCACTGCCGCTGCGGTGTGGATTCTCCGGTCCTCGTACCAGACGGAGCCGTTGCGGCACTCGACCGGAATGAAATTCGATTCGCCGATGAAGCCGGCTACAAATCGCGTCTGCGGCCTGGCGTAGAGGGTTTCGGGCTTGTCGAGCTGTTCGATGCGCCCGGCGTTCATCACTGCGATGCGGTCCGACATGGTGATGGCTTCGCGCTGGTCGTGCGTGACATAGACGGTGGTCATGCCGAGCCGCCGGTGCAGCGCGCGCAGCTCGATCTGCATGTGCTCGCGCAGGCCCTTGTCTAGCGCCGACAGCGGTTCGTCCATCAGCACGATGCGCGGCTCGAAGACGATGGCGCGCGCCAGCGCGACACGCTGGCGCTGGCCGCCGGAGAGCTGGTCGACCCGGCGCTCGCCCAGTCCCTGCAATTTCACCAGATCGAGCGCCTTCTCGACACGCTCGGCCGTTTCGGTGGCTGCGACGCCGCGCTGCTTCAGCGGAAAAGCGATGTTGTGGAAGACGTTCATATGCGGAAACAGCGCGTAGTTCTGGAACACCATGCCGATGTTGCGCCTGTGCGGCGGCGTGGTGATGATCTCGTCATTGCCAACCTTGATGCTGCCGGCATTGGCCCGCACAAAGCCGGCCAGGATCATCAGCAGCGTCGTCTTGCCGGAGCCGGAAGGGCCGAGCAGCGTCAGGAACTCACCGGCCTCGACATCGAGGTTGAGGTCGCGCAGCACCGCTACGCTGCCAAATCGTTTCTCGATGCCGCGCATGCTGATCGGCAGCGCGGATGGCGCAATGGACAAGATTTTTCTCTCCTTAGGCGGCAAACAAGAGGTGGCGAGGCAGGTGCAGGTTGCGCCGCCTCGCCGTGAGCTTCCGGCCGCAGCCTATTGCTGGATCAGATTGTTGAACTTTTCTGTCGCCTCGACCAGGGTGTCGCGCCAGAACTCGGCATCCTGCAACACTTGCTTCTTGACGTTTTCGGGCGCCGAATTGATGTCCTTGATCCTGTCCTGCGGGATCTTGCCGGTCTCGAAAGCCTTCTCGTTGACAGGCCCATTGTCGACATAGAGCGGCAGGTTGGCCTGCAATTGCGGGCTGACGAACATCGCCAGCGCCTTCATCGCCGCTTCCTTGTTCTTCGCGCCCTTGGGGATGACCATGCAGTCGGCGGTCAGCACGCCCTGGTCGAACGAGAAGCTGACCGGCGCGCCTTCCTTCTTCAAGGTGCCGGCGCGGCCGTTCCAGATGCTCGCCATATCGACTTCGCCGTCCTTCACCAGCTGCATGGCCTGGGCGCCGGAGGTCCACCAGGCGTCGACATGGCCACGGATCTTGTCGACGGACTTCAACGCGCCGTCGATATCGACCGGATAGACCTTGTCGATCGGAATGCCCTCGGCCAGTGCCGCGACGCTCAGCGTTTCGGTCGACTGGCTGCCGCTCAGCGCGCGCCGTCCCGGGAATTTTTCCACGTTCCAGAAATCGGCCCATGTCTTCGGGCCTTTGTCGCCAAAAACATCGGTCCGGTAGATCAGCACGACCGAGGTGTAGGAAATACCGACCCAGTCGTCATGGACAAGCTTCGGGTTGATGCCGCTCTTGTCGATGATGCCGTAGTCGAGTTTCTCGAACAGCCCTTCCTTCGAGCCACGCGCGCATTCGTCGGCGCCAAGTTCGGTGATGTCCCATTTCACCGCATTGCCGGTCACCTGTAGCCGCACGTCGTCGAGGCCGTTGGTGGTGTCTTCCTTGATGGTGATGCCGAGCGCGTCGGCGGTCGGCTTGAAGAACGCCTTGGTCTGCGCCTCCTGGTAGGTGCCGCCCCATGAGGCGACTGTGATGGTGTCGCCCGCCATGGCGGGGGCCGCGAACGACGCCATGAGGGCGGCAACCGCAACAACGCTAACGCTTCTGGTCCTGTTCATTTTTCGGCTCTCCAACCGGTGTTCCCATTGTTTTTGATTTCGCATGCTATTTTGTATACAATTTTGAGTGTAGCTTAGGGATCGTTGATGTCAACACCATCCGGCGCGATCGAATCTACGCGTTTCGCGCCGGACAAGGTGGCGAGGGACGACCTCGCCGGGGGCGTGGCAAATTGCGCCGACAGCGGCTACAGCTATGCGTGTTCCGGCTGAAAGGCCGGAGAAGTGGGAAGGGAACCTTGGCCAAGGAAACCAAAAATACGCTGCGCGACTCGGTCTACTCCGCGCTCAAGGCGATGATCGTGACCGGCCAGATCCCGCCGGGTTCGCGCATCACCGAAAACGACATCGCCGCGAGACTGACTGTCAGCCGCACGCCGGTGCGCGAGGCCTTCAACCGCCTCGAGCGCGACGGCCTGGTCACCGGCCGGCCGCGCCAGGGCTATGTCGTCACCGAGTTCGACATCAACATGTTCCGCGAGGCGTTCGAGATCCGCGAGCTGCTCGACGGCCATGCGACGGAACTGGCGGCAGCGGCGGCAACGGAGGCGGACAAGGCGCGGCTGCGCGCCATGCTGGCCGAATGCGAGCGGCTGGCCGCCATTCCGGAGCGCACCAACAGGGAAAAATTCCAGGAACTGGAAGTCGGCATCGACCTGCACCGCGTCATCGCCGAAATCAGCGGCAACGTGATGCTGCACGGCATGCTGTGCGGCATCCTCGACAAGTGCCAGCACTATGTCTGGACGGAACTGCTCTGGCTGGACGAATGGAAGATCGCCCGCGACGAGCACGCTGAAATCGTCGACGCCATCTGTGCCGGCGACGCTGCCAGAGCCGGCACGCTGGCGCGCGCCCATGTGCGGGGATCGCGAGACAACGTTTTGCGCCTGCTGCAGGCCAAGTCGGACTATCGGAACTTTCTGGCCAAGGCGTCGTGAGGGGCGAGGAGCTTGGGCGAGGCCTGCCCGCCGACAGACCCTGACGACAAGCGCCTTTGAGCCTTCAGCCCTTGCGCTCCTGAAGGCTGTTGCCGCCGTCGACCACCAGCAGGGCGCCGTTGACATAACTGGCGCCTTCCGAGGCCAGGAACACGACCGCAGCGGCAACCTCATCCGGCCGCCCGGCCCGCGCCGGCGGCGTATGCAGGGCGGCTTGCCGCTCCATCTCGCTCGACGAACCCGTTTCGATCCAGCCGGGGGCGACGGCATTGGCCGTGATGCCGTTTTTCGCCACTTCGAGCGCGAGTGCGCGCGTCAGGCCCACCATGCCGGCCTTGGCGGCGGAATAGGCTGATGTGCCTTCGAAGGACACCAGTGGCCCGGTGACCGACGCGACATTGACGATGCGCCCGTAGCCCGCGTCGACCATCGCCGGCAGAAACGCCTTCGTGACGAGGAATGCCGTCTTCAGGCTGACGTCGATCCCTTGGTCCCAGTCGGCCTCGGTCATGGCGAGAAACGTCTTGTCGACCGAGGGTGATGCCAGCGAGCCCATGCCGGCATTGTTGACCAGGATATCGACGGCGCCGACATCATCCCGCAACCGCGCGACATCAGCAGCAATGGTGAGATCGGCGACCACGGCCTTGGCATCGATGCCCTCGGCACAAAGCGCAACGGCGCGATCGAGCACACGCGCACTGGCGCCGGTGAGAAGGACGGCATGCCCGGCTTGGCCAAGTTGGCGGGCAATGGCAAAGCCAATGCCATCGGCCGCACCGGCTCCGGTGATAAGTGCGCGCCTGATGCTGGTAGGAGGCATGGTCAAATCAGGCTCCGCTGGTATCCGCCTGTCCTGCGAATGAGACAGCAGCGGTCGCAAATCAACGAACCATAGCCCATGGATGATTTTGGCGCGCCCGAAGAGATTCGAACTCCTGACCCCCAGATTCGTAGTCTGGTGCTCTATCCAGCTGAGCTACGGGCGCGCAACAGGCCATGCTTTCCATGACCCCGCGAGCCGATCGTGAACGACCGACCGCGACGAGACGTGTTCCCTAGCGACTGAATTTCCGAAAAGCAAGCCGATCCGGTAAAAGTTTTGTCGCAGGCGTGTCATCCGGCGATGACGGGCCGTTTGCCCGGCGCATCGTAACAGCTCGGCGTGGCATGTCCGGGCTCTGGATTGTCTCCAGTCCGTGCGGTTCTCTTTGCCGGAGCCGCTTCGGCTATATGCATTCCAAATTCGAAGGCTGGGTAGGCGCGGATTGCCGGGCGAAACAGCCCAACCCTATCATGCCGGGCGGCGCAGGCCGTTGCGGGCCTGGTCGAGCCGGACCGGCTGGTCGGGGATGGTGACCGCGAATGTGGTGCGCCCGCCAATGCTCTCGACCAGTTCCACCGTGCCGCCATGCGCGCGGATCAGCTCGTGCGCGATCGCCAGGCCAAGGCCGGTGCCGCCGCTACGGGCCGAGCCGCGGAACGCCGCGAACAGGTTCTCGCGCGCCTTGGGTGGCAGGCCGGGGCCGGTGTCGCTGACGGCGATGCGGCTGACGCTGCCCAGGCGCACGGCCGACACCGCCAGGCGGCGCACCAGGGCGCTTTCACTGTCTGCCGCCATTGCCTGCACCGAGTTGCGGCACAGATTGGTGAGCACGCGGAACAGCTGGTCGGAATCGGCGTCTACCTCGAAGGCCGGCTCGACGGAATTGACGAACTCGATGCCTTGCTCGATGTCGAGCAGGCCGTGCACGTCCTCGACCAGTTGGCGCAGCCGCAAGCGTCGGCGCGCCGGTGGCGGCTCCTGGGTGCGGCCATAGGCGAGCACGCCTTCGGAATAGGAGACGGCGCGGTCGAGCGCGCGCAGCAGTTTCGGCGCGAAGGCCTGCACGGTCGGGTCCTTGACCTGGCGCAGGCGGTCCGACATCAGCTGCGCCGAAGCCAGGATGTTGCGCATGTCATGGTTGATCTTGGAGACGGCGAGGCCAAGGTCGGCAAGGTGCTTCTGCTCGGAGAGCATTTTCTGCAGCCGCTCCTGCATCTGCGACAGCTCGCGCTCGGCGACGCCGATCTCGTCGGCGCGGGCGGCCGGATGGATGATGCGCCCGGGATCGTCGGGGGCTTCGGAGAAAGACAGCATCGAGCGCGTCATCGTCCGGATCGGCCCGATCATGATCAGGTCGATGGCGGCATAGACCAGCATGGCGGTGAACAGCGAGATCAGCAGCGAGACAAAGGCGACGTTGCGGGAATATCGCAGCATCGCATTGCGCAAGCTGTTGTCCGGCATGATCAGCTCGAACTCCTTGTCCGAGTCGCCGACCGGGCCGAAGACGCGGAGCATCCGGCCGCCGCCGAAAAACAGCGTGTCGAGCGCGCCGGTCATGCCCTTGATCATGCCGATCGAGGCGATATCGATGTGTTCGTCGACCTTCGGCGGCATTTCGGCCACCACCAGCAGCCGCGAGACGCCGCCGTCGCGCACGGCGATCGCCTTGGCGCCGATTGCCATCAGCACGTCGTTCTGCGCCGTGCGCGACAGCGAGGTGGGTTCACCCTGCACCAGCACGATCGACACAGCCGCCGCCGTGCTCAGCCGCTCCTTCAGCCAGTTCAGCCGGTAGCTGGCGATCCAGGGCAGGAAGATCAGCACTTCGGCCAGCAGCACGAAAGCAATGGTGAGCAGCAGCAGCTTGGTCGATAGGCCGCGCGACAGCGGCACCGTGCGCACGATGGCTGGCTCCGCCGTGCCGATCGTTTCCTGCGCTTGTATGGTTTCGCTCATGCGGTCCATGTCTTCACAATCACTTGATCAACGCAGATTAGGCGATTACGGCTTTTTTGCCAATTTCATCCTTGGTCGGAAACATAAACCGACCTGAACGACGCCCGGCTTCGGCCCGACGACTCCGGATTGACTTCCAAAAGCCTTCTTTCTATAAGCCCGCACACGCTCGGGCCATTCGTCCCGGCGCGGTTTCGATCGCGCCAAAGCCGGCCCGGCAAAGCTCCTGTTACACAGTGACAGAATCAAGAAGGGCCGCACCCCGCGGTATTAAAACAAATGAAGCGTACCTACCAACCGTCTAAACTCGTCCGCAAACGTCGGCACGGCTTCCGTGCCCGCATGGCCACCAAGGGTGGTCGCGGCGTCGTCGCAGCTCGCCGCAACCGCGGTCGCAAGCGGCTCAGCGCCTGAACGGAAGACGAGATCGTTGCCCGCATCCGGCAAGCCAGTGGGACCAAATCCCAAGCGGCTTCTGAAGCGCGCGGAATTCCTGGCCGTCCGTCGTGGTGAAAAGCGACGCGGGCGGCTTTTTCTCGTTGAAGTTCTCGACCGCGGCGACGGCCTGTCGCCGCGCGTCGGCTACACCGTCACCAAGAAGGTCGGCAATGCGGTTGTCCGCAACCGCGTCCGGCGGCGGCTGCGAGAGGCTGTCCGTACGCATGCGGCAAGTGACATGGCGCCTGGCAATGACTATGTCATCGTCGGGCGTGAAGACGTGCTTACCATTCCGTTCGGCCAGTTGAAGGCCGAACTCTCCCGCCGACTGCGCGGAACACGATAGGCCAAGGGCTTTCGATGGAAAACAACCGGAACTTCTTCATCACCATCGCGCTGTCGGTGCTGATCCTGGCGGTATGGCAATATTTTTACGTGTTGCCGCGCAGTGAGGCGCAGCGCGAAGCGGCCCGCGTCGAACAGCAGCGCGTCGAAGAGCAGAAGAAGGCCGCCGGCACAAATCCCGGCACCGACACCGGAACGCCCGCCGCACCTGGCGCCATTCCGAACGCACCCGGTACCGACGCCGTGACGCCGGCCGGCCGCGAACAGGCACTCGCCACGACGACCCGCGCCAAGATCGATACGCCAAGCCTCGAGGGTTCGATCAACCTGACCGGCGCCCGTCTCGACGACCTCAAGCTCAGGCACTATACCGAGACGGTCGACAAGAATTCGCCCGAGATCAGCCTGCTCAACCCGGCAGCACTCCCCAATGGTTACTATGCCGAGATCGGCTTCGTCGGCAACGACAAGACCGGCGCGGTGCCTGGTCCCGAGACCGTGTGGGTCGTCGACGGCAATGCGACGCTGACGCCGACAACCCCGGTCACGCTGACCTATTCGAACGACAAGGGCCTGACCTTCAAGCGCACCTTTTCCGTCGATACCAACTACATGTTCACGGTGTCCGACACGGTGCAGAATTCGGGCACGGCCGCTGTCTCGCTGTCCAATTACGGCCGCGTCACCCGTTTCGACAAGCCGGCCGTTGCCAGCACCTATGTGCTGCATGAGGGCCTGATCGGCTTCACCGGCACCGAAGGCCTGCAGGAACACAAATACGCGTCCATCGAGAAGGACAAGCAGTTCACGCCGGGCAAGTCGACCGACGGTTGGCTCGGCATCACCGACAAATACTGGGCGGTGACGCTGGTGCCGACCGAGAAGCAGCCGTTCCAGCCGCGCTACGCCTATTTCGAGGATGGCCGCCATCGCTACCAGTCCGACTTCCTGACCGACCCGATCACCGTCGATGCCGGTCAGTCGGCGACGGTGGAGAGCGAAATCTTTGCCGGCGCCAAGGAGGTCGGCAAGATCAACGCCTATGCGGAAGACCGCCACATCAAGCGGTTCGACCTGCTGATCGACTGGGGCTGGTTCCACTTCATCACCAAGCCGATGTTCTGGCTGATCGACACGCTCTACAAATTCTTCGGCAATTTCGGCCTGGCGATCCTCGCCACCACCGTCATCGTCAAGGCCATCTTCTTCCCACTCGCCAACAAGTCCTACGCGTCGATGGCGAACATGAAGAAGGTGCAGCCCAAGATGCTCGAGATCCGCGAGAAATACGCGGATGACAAGATGAAGCAGCAGCAGGCGATGATGGAGCTGTACAAGACCGAGAAGATCAATCCGCTTGCCGGCTGCTGGCCGGTGGCGCTGCAGATTCCGGTCTTCTTCTCGCTCTACAAGGTGCTCTACATCACCATCGAGATGCGGCATGCGCCGTTCTTCGGCTGGATCCAGGATCTGGCGGCACCCGATCCGACGTCGATCTTCAATCTGTTCGGCCTCGTTCCGGTCACCTTGCCGCACATGCTGATGATCGGTGTCTGGCCGCTGATCATGGGCGTCACCATGTTCCTGCAGATGCGCATGAACCCGACGCCGCCGGATCCGACGCAGGCCGCGATCTTCACCTGGATGCCCGTCATCTTCACCTTCATGATGGCGGGTTTCCCGGCCGGCCTGGTCATCTACTGGGCCTGGAACAACACGCTGTCGATCCTCCAGCAAGGCGTGATCATGAAGCGCCAGGGCGCCAAGATCGAGCTGTGGGACAATCTGATCGCACTGTTCCGAAAGAAACCGTCACCGGCGGAATAGAAGGCGTTGCCTTTGCGAAATCAAAAAAGCCCCGGTTCGCCCGGGGCTTTTTTGTTGAACGGACCCTTTCATCACGTTCCCGTGACCGGCGAAACTAGCGCCCCGCAAGCGGCGTGACTGCGTGTGCGTTTCCAAAGGCTATCAATTCCGATCAGCCCTCACCCGGAGGAAGAACACATGCGCTTGCCGTCATTCAGGACCGTCGCCATTTCCGCACTTGTCGCCGGCGTGGCGATTGCCGCTCCCGCCTATGCCAAGAACCCGAACGTTGGCGGCGCGCCGATGTACACCACCAAGAACATCGTCGAGAACGCTGTCAATTCGAAGGACCACACGACCTTGGTCGCCGCCGTGAAGGCGGCCGGCCTTGTCGACACGCTGCAGGGCGCCGGTCCGTTCACTGTCTTCGCGCCGACCAACGCAGCCTTCGCGGAGCTGCCCAAGGGCACCGTCGACACGCTGCTGAAGCCCGAGAACAAGGACCAACTGACCAAGGTGCTGACCGCTCATGTCGTGGCCGGCAAGATTTCGGGCGCCGAAATGATGAAGAAGGCCAAGGCAATGGGCGGCAAGTACGAGATGAAGACCGTTTCCGGCGATACGCTGACCGCCGAAGTCAAGAAGGGCAAGCTCTACATCATGGATGAGTCCGGTGGCGAGGCCAAGGTGACGATCGCCGACGTCAACCAGTCGAACGGCGTCATCCATGTCGTCAACAAGGTGTTGTTGCCAAAGTAACGGCTTCCGGCGAGGGGATACAGGCAGAACCGTTGGGGCTTTCTCGGGCCTGCCGTCCTCACCTCATGACGAGGCGCCATATTTCTTGGGAAGCCGTATCTGCCGGGGTCCTGTAGTCCCTCACAGGGCCCCGGTTTCTTTTTGGCCGCGTCGCCCGTTACTCCATGACGGCGCTGTGATCGATCTTGGCCGGTGTCGCCGGCTTGCGCAGCAGGAGAACCAGCGGAATGGCGGCAAGCGACAGGATCATCATCAGCTTGAAGTCGTTCATGTAGCTGATGATCGTCGCCTGCAGAGTCACCACGCCGTCGAGCGCGGCACGGCCGGCGGCGCTGTAGGGGTCCATCGCCTGGAAGATCGCCGGATTGCTGAACGCTTGGTTGTAGGGCGTCACATAGGTGGCGATGTTGGCGTGGTTGATCTGCACGTTCTGCGTCAACAGCGCGGTGACGACGGATATGCCGACGGAGGAGCCGATGTTTCGCGACAGATTGTATAGGCCAGTGCCTTCCGCGCGCCGCTCCGGCGCCAGCGTGGCGAAGGTGATGGTGGTCAGCGGCACGAACAGGAAGCCCAGGCCCGCGCCCTGGATGAAGCCGGTGCTGATGATCGTCCATTGCGAGACATCAGGGGTCCAGCCGGTCATGTCGTACATCGCCCAGGCGGTGACCAGCAGGCCGGTCAACAGCAGCCAGCGCGTGTCCACCTTGCCGATCAACCTGCCGACCAGGAACATGCACGCCATGGTGCCGAGACCGCGCGGCCCCATGACGATGCCGGCCGTCACCACCGGATAGCCCATCAGCGTCTGCAGATAGGGCGTCATCAGGGCCAGCGAGGCCAGATAGGTGATGCCGATGATGAAGATGAAGATCATGCCGACGGCGAAGTTGCGGTCGAGGAAAAGCCTCGGGTTCACGAACGTGTTGCGGGCGGTGAAGGTGTGAACGAGGAAGATGTAGAAGGCCGACGTGCAGATCAGCGCCTCGACGATGATCTCGGAGGACGAGAACCAGTTGAGCTGCTCGCCGCGATCGAGGAACATCTGCAGCGATGCGATGGTGACGCTGAGCATGCCGAAGCCTAGCCAGTCCAGCCTCGCCTTGAGATCCGTCTTGGTTTCCTGGACGAACATCGACACGCCGGCGAAAGCCAGGGCGCCGATCGGGACGTTGATGTAGAAAACCCAGCGCCAGCTGACATTTTCGGTCAGCCAGCCGCCGATGACCGGCCCGAGCACCGGCCCGACCATCACGGAAACGCCGAACAGCGCCATCGCCGAGCCGCGCTCTTCGACGCTGTAGATATCGAGCAGGATGCTCTGCGCCAGCGGCACCAGGGCGGCGCCGAACAGGCCTTGCAGCAGGCGGAAGCCGACGATCTGCGGCAGCGACTGCGCGAAGCCGCACAGCACCGACGCGACGACAAAGCCGGTGATGGATATCAGCAGGATGCGCTTGCGGCCGAAACGATTGGCAAGGTAACCTGAAGGCGGCGTCATGACGGCCGCAGCCACGATATAGGAGGTCAGCACCCAGTTGATCTGGTCGGCGCTCGCCGAAACGCTGCCCTGGATATAGGGCAGCGCCACATTGGCGATGGTGGTGTCCAGCGCCTGCATGATGACGGCCAGGATCACGCAGGCGGTGATGGCGCCGCGATTGGCGATCACGCCACCTGTCGCGGACGCGCCGGTCATGATTTTTGTCCGAACCGGTTGATAAGATCGGTCACGAAGTCCGGCAGGCCGCGCGCATGGCCGGTGTCGATGCCGACCACGACGCTCATTCCGCCACGCAGCGGCGGCTTGCCCCGGAGATCATCGACCGTCACGCGCATCGGAATGCGCTGCACGACCTTGACCCAGTTGCCGGTGGTGTTCTGCGCCGGAAGCAGCGAGAAGCTCGACGACGACGCCGGGCTGATCGAGGCGACCGTGCCGTGCCAGACGGCACCCGGATAGCTGTCGACGCTGATCGTCGCTGTCTGTCCCGGCCGCACATAGGTCAGTTCGGTTTCCTTCGGCTCCGCCGCGATCCACAAATCGGTCGCCGAAATCAGGCTGAACGCCGGCTGCGAAGCCGGCAGGTACTTGCCAACCTGAAGCGCGTCGACATTGGTGACGATGCCGTCGAATGGCGCCTTGACGATGGAATCGGCAAGATTGCGCTGGGCGTCGTCCACCGCAGACTGGGCTTGCAGGTAGAAGGGGTTCTTCTCCACCGGCTGGCTGGCGTCGCCGCCAAGCTGGGCAAGCGTCGCCTGCGCCTGCGCCTCGGCAACGGACACTTTCTGGCGGGCGGCAACGAGATCGTGCTGGGCGCTGTCGAAGGTCGCCTTGGAGGAGGTGGAGGTCTTGAGCAGGTCCTGCTGGCGCTGGAAGGCGGCCTCGTAATAGGGGATGTCGGCCTGCGCCTGCTCGATCAGCGCCTGCGACTGCTGGTAGCTCGCCTGCAAGGTCAGCACCTGGTTGCGCACGGTCCCGAGCTGCGCCTGGGCCGCGGCAAGAGCGGTTTCGAAAGAGGCCGGCCGCAGCCGGAAAAGCACCTGGTCCTTCTTCACCGCCTCGTTCTCGTGAACATCGATCTCAAGCACGGTGCCGGAGACATCGGTGGAGACGCCGAGCGACTGCGCCTGGATGTAGGCATTGTCCGTCGTCATCAGCTGGCCGCCGACAACGTAGTAGTAGCCGCCGACGACCAGCGCGACCGGAAGCAGGGCAAACAGGATCGGCCGTGCCCGGCTGCGCTTGGGCTTGACCGGCGCCGGAGGCGCCACCGCAACCGTGGCCTGCCGGGGCTCTTTGGACGGAGCCTCGAGTGCCGCCGGCGCCAGGGCGACTGGTGCTTCCAGTTCGTCGTCGACGACGGTGTTGGCACGTCTCTGTTCGCGTTCGCTGTCCAGCCGGATGATCTGGTCACTCGCCCGGTCAGTGGAGGATCCGTCTTCTTCGACAGGCTTCTTGGGTGAGGTTGATTCAGCCATGTATTTTCTCCCGGTCGACGGCTGGCTGGGCGCAAGCCGCGAGCAGATTGGATTTGATGAGGGACAGGGTTTGCAGCAGATGCAGCTGGGCATCGGTGGAAAGGCCGACAAAGGCCTCGTCACGCATTTTCTGGCCATTGCTGCGCATGATTTCGGTCAGCGGATGGGCTTGCGGCGTCAGGTAAAGCAGCCATGCCCGGCGGTCAGCGGGATTGGGCCGGCGCTCGACGAAGCCGCTTGCTTCCATCTTGTCGAGCAGCCGGGCGAGCGTGATCGGCGTGATCTCGATCAGGTCGGCGAGCTTGTTCTGGTGGATGCCTTCATGCAGGGACAGATAGGCCAGCACCTGCCACTGGGCGCGGGTCAGCCCCGACGCCCGCGACCGCTGCTCGAACCGCTTTCGAAACAGGCGCGCGACATCGTGCAGCACGAAGCTGATGTTGGGTGACGATGGCATGAGAGGTACTGGGGTTTTTCGGCGCGACTTTTAGTGAGCATGCTTATTATCATCATGCACATAATCCCGCTGGACGCGCTGCGCAAGACGGACTAAGCCCGCCTGGAAAAAATGACGCATGGGTTGCGACGCAACAAAAAGACCCGGTGACAGGCAGTTATCGGGCGAGGATATGACGATGAATTGGTTGAAGATCGCGACCGTGGCAGGCCTCGCAGCATGGCCTGGAATCGCGCTCGCAAAGGACGCCGTCAGCTGCGGCGGCGCCGCCATGCTGGGTGGCGCGCAATTGAACTGCAGCCACGTCGAACCCCAGGCGCCGCCTCAGTTTTGCACCTATAGCTGGGCTCTGCACACACCTGCCGGCGACCAGAAAATCGTCGAAGGAACCTTCATGCTGCCGCCCGGCGCCTCGAATGTCACCGTCTATCAGGGCAGCGGTTTCGACAGTGCGCTGTCCGATCCGATCGTCATCTGCCGCGGCGGCAAATGAGCAAAGCCGTCAAGGAAAGCTCGCTCGTCGGTCGATTGGTGCTATAGGGCGGATCACGCTATTTTGAATGAGCGCATTCAAGTTTCGGATGCGCCTGGCGGCCATTTCTCTGACGGATTTCGACATGGACGGACCCAACCCCAACATCAAGCACCCGATCCCGATGCACACCCGCGTCGGCTTTCTCAAGGGACTGGTGAACGCGCCGAACATCGAGATCGGCGACTTCACCTACTATGACGACCCCGACGGGCCGGACAAATTCGCTGAAAAATGCGTCCTGCACCATTATCCGTTCATAGGCGACAAGCTGATCATCGGCCGGTTCTGCGCCATCGCCGAGGGCGCGCGCTTCATCATGAACGGCGCCAACCACGCAATGTCCGGCTTTTCGACCTATCCGTTCAATATTTTCGACCATGGCTGGGAAAAGGGCTTTGACCCGGCGACGTGGTCGAAGGAGGTTCGCGGCGACACAATCGTCGGCAACGACGTCTGGATCGGCATGGAGGCGGTGATCATGCCCGGTGTGGAAATCGGCCATGGCGCTATCGTCGGTGCGAAATCGGTGGTGACGCACGATGTGCCGCCCTATGCGATCGTCGCCGGCAACGCGGCCAAGGTGGTAAGGATGCGTTTCGACGACCGGACGGTCAGGCGGCTGCTGGCGGTGGCGTGGTGGAACTGGCCGGTGGACAAGGTCAGCCGCAACCTCGATGCTATCCGGGGTGCCAATATTTCTCTTCTGGAGGCAGCAGCTTGAACGCTCTGAACAGCAGCATAATCGGCACCGAACTGTTTACACGGGGATGGATCTTCATCCGCGGCGTGCCGGCCATGAAGTTCCTGCCGCCGGAAGGACCGCCGGAAATCGCCTTTGCCGGCCGCTCGAACGTCGGCAAGTCGTCGCTGATCAACGCGCTTGTCAACCAGAAGGGGCTGGCGCGCACCTCCAACACGCCGGGGCGCACGCAGGAGCTCAACTATTTCGTGCCGGACGGATTTTCGGGCGAGGGCGCCGACCTGCCGCCCTTGGCGCTGGTCGATATGCCCGGCTACGGCTACGCCACCGCGCCGAAGGAGAAGGTCGACGAGTGGACCAAGCTGGTCTTCGACTATCTCAAGGGCCGCGTCACGCTGAAGCGGGTCTATGTGCTGATCGACGCCCGCCACGGCATCAAGGCCAAGGACGATGAAGTGCTGTCGCTGCTCGACAAAGCGGCGGTGTCCTACCAGATCGTGCTGACCAAGACCGACAAGATCAAGACCGCCGGCGTGCCGCGGCTGATCGAGGAGACGCTGGCAAAGATCAAGAAGCGGCCGGCGGCGTTCCCGTTCGTTCTGGCGACGTCGTCGGAAAAGGCCGAGGGCCTGCAGGAATTGCAGGCCGCGATCGTGCTTGCCGCCAATGGCGGCTAGGCATCTCAACACACCTTAGGTCTAGGGCTTGGCCTCGATAGCAATCGTCTGATGGCCTTCTTCCGCCGCAAGCCGTTCGGTGCCGTAAGCCTTCAGGAACATGCTGACGCCTGACCTGACGATGTGGTCGATCTCGTCCTGGCTCGGGGCTTTGGTGCGGTAGGCGAAGATGCACTGGCGGAACAGGCCGGCCAGGCACAGTTCGGTGAACTGATAGGCGGCGAGATCGACATCGTCGATCCGCAGCAGCTCGCGCTCGATGGCGGCATTGAGAAAGGCCGCGACTTTGTCGTGACCGCGCTTGGGACCGCGTTCGTAAAACCGTGCGCCCATGTCGGGTATCCGGTCGGATGCGCCGATCACCGTGCGCTGCGCCTGGATAACCTTGGCCGACGTGATCTTGAGAGCCAGCACCTTGCCGAACTTCACCAGCGTCTCGCGCAGGTCGTCGGCATTGTCCAGAACGTCGTACATGTTCTTGAAGATGGTGCCGCGCTCTTCCTCGATCAGCGCTTCGAACAGCTCTTCCTTGTTGGCGAAATAGACATAGATCGTGCCCTTGGAGACACCGGCCTCGCGGGTGATGTCGTTCATCGAGGCGGCCTCGAACCCCTTGTCGATGAAGACACGACGGGCGCCGTCGATGATCTGGCTGCGCTTGACCGGATCCTGCCCGGCCGCCGGGCGGCCACGGCGCAAGCTTTCCAACAGGTCGTCGCACGACTCGTTTTCAACGTTGGGCGATGTCTCGGTCATGAAAGTCACACCTCGAAAATAATTCGAACCAACCGGTTCGATTGCCCTTGATATGGTCCTCTTTACGCGCTATGTCAACGCCCGGATCGAACCGAACGGTTCAGTATTATATTATAACTTTAGAGAGATGTCATGTCCTCGAACGCGCCGACCACAGCTGAAGTCCGTCCCTTCCCCAATGCCAAGGTTGCGCCGGCGACGGAAGCACCGGGAGTGCCTGTCCAGCCCGGCGTATCATCGCCGCCGGCAGAGGCTCCGGTCAAGAAGAAGCGCTCGGTGCGCTCCTTTCTGCTGCCGATCATCGGCGTTGCCTTGCTGAGCGCCGGCGCCTGGTACGGTTACGATTACTGGACCACGGGCCGCTTCATGATCTCGACGGACGACGCCTATGTCCAGGCTGACATGGCGTTCATTTCGCCCAAGATTTCCGGCTATGTCGATCAGGTCAAGGTCAGCGAGAACCAGTCGGTCAAGGCGGGCGATCCGTTGCTCGTCGTCGATGACGGCGACTACAAGATCGCTGTCGCCCAGGCCGAGGCGCAGATCGCCACTTTGAGCAAGACGCTCGACCGTATCGACGCCCAGACCGAAGCGGCGCGCGCCTCGTTGCAGCAGGCGCAGGCGCAGAAGGTCGCCGACCAGGCCGCGGCCGATAATGCGGGCAAGGTCGCGGCGCGCGCCTCGCAGCTGCTCAAGAC
>NZ_RZQG01000249.1:0-7147 GCF_003998635.1 Mesorhizobium sp. M7D.F.Ca.US.004.03.1.1 | reverse complement strand
GGTCATTTCAATGCTCCTTCGGATTTCGTTTCAGGCCACGGCATGGAGATGGGCTGGCTTGGCGGCAGGCGATGCCTGCTGCCCGAGATAAAAGGCCCTGATGTCCTCGCGCTGGCGAAGCTCGGCGGCGGCGCCAGAGAGAACGGAGACGCCGTTTTCCAGCACCGTGGCGTGGTCGGCATAACGAAGCGCCACCGCCGAGTTCTGCTCGGCGACCAGGATCGACAGGCCAGTCTCGCGGTTCAGCTTTCTGAGTGTCAGGAAGATGTCCTGGACGATGAGCGGGGCGAGCCCCATCGACGGTTCGTCGAGGACCAGCAGACGCGGCCGCGACATCAGCGCACGGCCGATGGCGGTCATCTGCTGTTCGCCGCCCGAGGTCAGGCCGGACAATGTCCGACGCTTTTCCTTGAGACGCGGAAAATAGACGTAGATCCGCTCGAGATCCCCATTGATCTCGGTACGGCTCCCGCTGCGGCCGATGCCGCCCGCGACCAGGTTCTCCTCGACGGTGAGGCTCTTGAAGCAGTGGCGGCCTTCCAGCACCTGGACCAGGCCGGCGCGTACCAGATCGCCCGGCTTGCGGCGCGAGACATCTGAGCCTTCATAGCGGATGGTGCCGGAATTGACCTGGCCGCGTTCGGCCGGCAGCAGGTTGGAGACGGCCTTCAGCGTCGTGGTCTTGCCGGCGCCATTGGCACCGAGCAATGCTAGGATCTGGCCACGCCGCAACGCGAAGCTGACGCCGTGCAACGCCGTGATGGCGTGGTTGTAGGTAGCATGGACCGCGTCCGCGGCAAGGATGACGTCATCGTCCGGCATAGGGCTCTCATTTCATGGTTCGATGAACCGAAACAAGCCCGGCGCCGCGGAACTCGATCCGCAGCGCCAGGCTTTGGCTGATCAGTTGGTGGTCACCGCGTCGGCATCATCCGCCGTGCGCAACTTGATGCCTTTCTCGGCGGCGTAGGCCTCGGCGGACTTCTCGATGATCGGCCGCAGCAGCGCCCAGTCCGGCGCGATCCAGTCGGAGACTACGTTCCACTTCTTGCCGTCCCACTGCTGGAAGGTCACGTAGCCTTCGCCCTCGTGGTTGTCCCAGCTGACATTGATCGAGTGGAACAGGTCCTTGGCGCCGAGCGCCTCGACCTTGGCCGGGTCAAGCTTGAGATGCTCGAAGCCCCAGCGGACCTCGTCGCCCGTCAGCGTGCGGTGGCCGAATTTCTCCTGCGCGACGCGGATAGCCTCGACATTGAGGATGCCGTTGACGATGCCGAGATTGTGGTAGACCGAGCCGATGCGCGCCTTGTCTTCTAGATTGCCCTTGCCGGCGCCGTAGACCGTCTTCACGATCTCCTGCACCACCGGGTAGGAGTTGCCGGAAGCCTGCGTGGTGATGGCGGTGTAGCCCTTGGCGGCGTCGCCGGCGGGGATCACGTCCTCTTCGGAGTTCGACCAGACATTGCCGACGATATGGTCGACGGGGAAGCCCACTTTCACCGCTGTCTTCAGCGCCACCGGGTTCATCACGCCCCAGCCGCGCAGAACGACGAAGTCCGGCTTGGCGCGGCGGATGGTCAGCCACTGCGACTGCTGCTCGTTGCCGGGATGCGGCACCTCGATCTGCTGCACGGTGAAACCGTATCTCTGCGCCAGAAGCTCATAGATCGGGATGGTCTCCTTGCCGTAGGGCGAGCCGTGATAGAGCACGACGATCTTCTTGCCCTTGAGCTTGTCGATGCCGCCTTCCTTGGAGGCGATGTAGTTCACGATGCCCGAGGTTTCGCTGTAGGGATTAAGGAGCAGCGGGAAGACGTAAGGGAAGACACGCCCATCAGTCGAGTCGGTGCGGCCGTGGTTGACCGTGATCAGCGGCACCTTGTCGGCGGTGATGCGGTCGATCATGGCATAGGCGATGCCGACCGAGAGCGGGTTCCAGGCGGCGGCACCGGCATGGCTCTTCTGCCGTTCGTAGCATTCGACGCCACGCTCGACCTCATACTGGGTCTCGCACTCGTCCCAGGTCAGCTTGACGCCGTTAACGCCGTCGCGGATGTTGATGAGGTTGAGGTAATCGATGAAGCCGCCGAAGAAGCCGGTGCCGCCGGCCGCGTAAGGTCCGACGCGATAGCTCTGCAGCGGGAAATATTGTTCATCGGCATGCGCGGCGGGCAAGGCCACCGACACGATCATCGCCGCGGACAGCGCCGCCGCCTTGATTGTGCTGAGGAAAGTCATGGTTAGGGTACTCCCGGTATGGGCCGTCTTGGGTTCGGCCCCTGGTTCATTTTCGGATGCGGTTCATTTTCAAATGCATAGAGCTCAAGTCGTCTGCCAGGCGAACAGGAGCCGTCTTCGGATCCTATCCCACAGGGCCACCAGCCCGTCCGGCTCCAGGATCAGAAAGAGGATGATGAGCGCGCCCAGCACGATGCGCTGGCTCATGTCGAGCACGCCCGAATCGAAGAGATCGCCGAGCAGAAAGCCGCCGAGGCGCGATAAGCCAAGTGGAAATACCACGATGAGGGCGGCGCCGAAAAACGCACCGCGTATCGAGGCCAGACCGCCGATGATGATGATGAACAGTATCTGGAACGACCGGTCGAGATCGAAGCCGTCCGGCTCGACGGTCCGCAGATACGCGAAGGCCCAGATGACGCCGGCAACGCCGATGATGAAGGACGAGATGGCGAAGGCCAGCAGCTTGGTCTTCAGCACGGGGATGCCGATGATGCGGGCCGCGGTTTCATTGTCGCGGATGGCGATGAAGTTGCGCCCGGTCTGCGACGTGACCAGCCGGTGGGCGAGGAAGGTCAGCACAGTGACGATGGTCAGAGCGAAGAAATAGCGGCCGATGGCGCCGTCGAGCGCGAAGCCTGAAATCGACAGTCTCGGCGCGTCGATGACGCCGGATGCCGAGTTGTTGGAGAACCAGCTGAACTTGGTCAGCGCCCATTGCACGAAGAACTGCGCGGCAAGGGTCGAAACCGCGAGATAGAAGCCTTTCAGCCGCAGGCTGGGAAGGCCGAAGACGATGCCGATCGCGGCCGCGACGGTGCCGGCCAGGAAGATGCTGCCGATCAGCGGCAGGCCTTCGATCCTCAGATTGAAATTATAGGCGGCGAAGGCGCCCGCCGCCATGAAGGCAGCACTGCCCAGCGACACCTGGCCGGCATAGCCAGTGAGGATGTTCAAGCCCACGCCGGCGAGGCTGAGCGCCAGGAACGGCAGCAAGATGGCCTCGAACAGATAGCTCGAGCCGATCAGCGGCACGACGCCATAGGCGAAGGCGAGCAGCAGGACCGGTGCGACCCATTTCGGCAGCACCGGCGCGTTGGAGAAATCGCTTGTTATAGCGGTCATCGCTCAGATCCTCTCGACGAGCTTCTGGCCGAACAGGCCGGAAGGGCGGATCAGCAGGAAGACGAGCGCGACGACATAAGCGAACCAGCTCTCTATGCCGCCGCCGAAATAGTCGCCGATATAGACCTCGGCGAGCTTCTCGCTGGCGCCGATCAACAGCCCGCCGACGATGGCGCCGAGGATGGAGTCGAAGCCGCCGAGCACCAGCACCGGCAGCGCCTTCAGCACCACCAGCGACAGCGAGAACTGGACGCCGAGGCGTGCGCCCCAGAGCAGTCCGGCCACCAGCGCGACGAGGCCGGCGGCGGCCCAGACGGTCGCCCAGATCAAGGGCAGCCTGAGGCCGACCGCGAGGGCAGCGAACTGGTCGTCGGCGACGGCGCGGAAGCTGAGGCCGATGCGGGTGTAGCGGAAGAACAGCGACAGCAGGAGAACCATGCCGGCGGCAACCACGGCGGCGAAGATATCGAACTGGCTGATCAGCACGCCGCTGATTTCCAGCGGCACGTCCTCGATGCCGAGATCAAGACCATGGACCTGCGTGCCCCAGATCAGCTGGGCTGCACCCTCGATGATGTAGGACAGGCCGAGCGTCGCCATGAACAGCGTGATCGGCGGCTTGTTGGTCAGTGGCCGCAGCACCGTGCGCTCGATGGCGATGCCCATCGCCACCATGATGGCGAAGGTGATCACCAGCGCCAGCGCGAACGGAATGCCGCGCTCGACAAGGCTGACGAAGGTCAGCGCCGCAAACAGCAACATCGCGCCCTGCGCAAAATTGAGCACGCCAGAGGTCTTGTAGATCAGCACGAAGCCGATCGCGACCAGCGAATACATGACGCCGGAAAGCAGGCCGCCGACGAGCACTTCGATGAAGAACTGGTAGTCGAAATCGGCGATCATATGCCTGCCCCGTCCTCATTGTCCGAGGCGACGCCGAGATAGGCATCGATGACGCGCTGGTCGTTCCTGACTTCGTCGGGCGTGGCGTCGGCAATCTTGCGGCCGTAGTCGAGAACGGCAATGCGATCAGACAGGCCCATGACGACACCGACATCGTGCTCAATCAGCACCACAGTGGTGGCGAAGCGGTCGCGCGCGGCGCGGACGAAGGTCGCCATCTCGCTCTTCTCGCCCGCGGTCATGCCGGCCATCGGCTCGTCGAGCAAAAGAAGGCGCGGCTCAGCGACCAGTGCACGGGCCAGTTCGACCCGCTTCTGCAGCCCGTAAGGCAGCGTGCCGGCAAGGCGATCGCGAACAGCGGTGAGGTCGAGGAATTCGAGGATCTGTTCGGCGCGGCTCAGGGAGTCGCGCTGCTCGCCGCGCGAGCGGCCGATGCCGAGCACCTGGCCGGCAAAGTTGGAGCGGACCTTGTATGCGAGGCCGGAAGCGACATTGTCGAGGACGCTGAGGCCCTTGAACAGTGCGAGGTTCTGGAATGTCCTGGCGACGCCGAGCTGCGCCAGCCGCTGCGTTGGCACCTGGGCATAGACGACGCCGTCGAGCTGGACATGGCCGCGATCCGGCCGGTAGACACCGCTGATGACGTTGATCAGCGAGCTCTTGCCGGCGCCGTTCGGGCCGATGATGGCGCGGATCTCGCCGGGGCGGACCGACAGGTCGAGATCGGCCAGTGCCACGACGCCGCCGAACGACAGGCCGATGCCCTGGAGCGAAAGCAGCGGAGAGGCGACGCCGGCAACGGAGCCGATCGGCCCGCTATTGTCTTCGGACTGCTGCTGCTCCCGCGGGGTTGACGGCAGGCCGCGCGCAAAGACCTCCGGCGCATAGGCGGAAGCCTCCATCACTCCGAGTGTATAACTGGGCAACGGCATTCCAATCGTCCTCGATTAGGCGCGCAAATCCTCATTGCTGCTCGACGGCTCGAGCGCGCCGGTAGCTTTCATGCGTGTGCCGGCCGGAGCCTATCCGGCCAGCCTGTGGGGTGACTACTCAGCCGCCAGCGACGCTGCCGCCTCGGCGTTTTCCAGTTCGCGGACGAGCGGGATGACATGCTTCCCGAAATACTCGACCTCTTCCTGGAAGTGCAGGAAGCCGAGCAGGATGAGATCGGCGCCGGCGCGCTTCAGGTCAACGATGCGTTCGGCGACTTGCCGGGGCGTGCCGATCAGGTTCGAGCGGAAGCCGTCATTGTACTGGACCAGATCGTCGAAGGACGATTTCGCCCAATTGCCTTCGCCCTCCGGCGAAGCCTTGCCGGCATTCTTGACCTCATGGCCAAAGGCGTTGACCGCCTCGGGATTGGCTTTGGCGATGATTTCGGCGAGCACCGCCCTGGCCTCGTCCTCGGTCTCGCGGACGACCGCGAAAGCGTTGACGCCGACCTTGACGGAATGGTTGTTGGCCTTCGCCTTGGCCCTGAGGTCGTCGACCTGCTTGGCGATCTCGGCCGGCGTGTTGCCGTTGGTGAAGTACCAGTCCGAAACCCGCGATGCCATGTCGCGTGCGGCGCGCGATGAACCACCCTGGAAGATTTCGGGCAGCGGCTGCGGCGGCTTCGGCTTCAGTGAATATTCGTTGAAGCGATAGAAATCGCCGCGGAAGGTGAAGCTGTCTTCAGTCCATATTCCGCGCAGCGCACGGATGAACTCCTCCGAGCGGCGATAGCGCTCGTCATGGTCGAGCCAATGCTCGCCGATGGCATGGAACTCGCCACGGAACCAGCCGGAGACGAGGTTGACCGCAACACGGCCGTTGGTCAAATAGCTGATGGTGGCGATCTGCTTGGCCGCAAGCGCCGGGTTCCACGGTCCGGGCAGGATCGCGGCGATGACCTTGAGCGTGGTGGTCGCGGCCAGCAGGTCATGGCTGAACACCACCGATTCATGCTGCTCGTCAGCACCGTAGCCGGCGGTGAAACGGATCTGGCTGAGCGCATAGTCGAAGCCGGACTTCTCGGCGATCTGCGCCAGCTTGCGGTTGTACTCGGCCGAATGGCTGGTGCGCTGCTCGATGTTGGAGATTACCAGGCCGCCCGAAACATTCGGCACCCAGTAGGCAAACTTGATTGCGTCGGTTTCTGCTTGTGCCATGAACTGTCTCCCATTCAGGCCGTGTCGTTGATCGCTCCGGTCGCGCCGGCTTTCCCCAATATTTATTATGTTTATAGAATATATATACAAAGGAGGATTTTCCGTTTTTGCGGCCCTCTGGGGACGGAAATACCAATTTTATCAGGCCAACCCGGCTTGCTGGGGTCAGCTCGTGACCGAACCACGCGCGGCGTTTGCGCTGATGGTGGCTGGCGTGTCGAGCAGTCTTGCAATCTCGGTCGCGACCGTCTGGGCATGGCGGGCAACCTCGGGCAGGCCCATGAGTTCGCCGAAAGTCCCTCGTGCCAGCGGACCGGCGACGAAGAGTGTCGTGATTATCCTGCCATCCCGGCCGACGGCACGACTGTCGAGACTGGTCTCGATGCCCAGCCCGTATTGGTCCGTCCTGATCAGCCCGGCTTCCGCCAGCGAGCTTAGCGCCGGATTCAGTTGCAGTGCCTGCCCATGGGCCGGACCCGTGGTGTTGATGACGGCATCGAAGCTCGCCGTCTCGATCCGCGTCTGCCCGCGCCGTTGAAAGCTGACCGCCAGGCTGCCATCCTCATCGTTCGACGCGACGAGCCTGGCGGCAATGGTGTCGAACGTGCCGGCTGCGTGACGCCGGTCGAGCACGGAAGCGACCTGTGGAGCGATCCTGAAGCGATGAACGTCCCAGAACACGCGCAGCTGGCGGACCAGCCTTGCCCGCTCCGGCGGGGAAAGTGCGGCCC
>NZ_RZQG01000248.1:0-7152 GCF_003998635.1 Mesorhizobium sp. M7D.F.Ca.US.004.03.1.1 | reverse complement strand
GGCATAGTCGCGAAAGCGGTGGATCAGTTCGCGGCATGGATTACGCTTGCGCCACCAGCCAATCCCTCACCTTCCGCGCATTGTCGCTGAGCTCGCGGTTCTTTGGCCAGATGACGTAGAATCCGATGCCGGTCCTCAGCACATGATCCGTCACCGGCACCAACAGTCCTGATGCCACGAGGCGCTCGACGAGATGCCGCCAGCCGAGCGAGATGCCTTGTCCCTCCATGACCGCCTGAATCACCAAGGCATAGTCATTGATGCGCAACCCGCGCTCGGCATTACGGAGGCTGGTTCCGGCTGCCGCGAACCATTCGTCCCAGTTCGGCGCCTCGCGGTAGGGCTCCTCGAGATGGATGAGCCGGTGCATGGCAAGTTCAGCGACGGTCTCCGGCAACCCAAACTTCGCCAGATAACTGGGGCCCGCCACCGGGAAGATCTCCTCGTCGGCAAGCGACAGCGAATGATAATCTGGCCAGTCGCGCGGCACGCCGCCGCGCACGCCGAGCGGGATGCCTTCGGCGATGATGTCGAGATCGCGGTCGGCGGTCTGGATGCGCAGATCAACGCCCGGCAGTTCGTCGCGGAATTGCTGCAGGCGCGGCATCATCCAGAACGAGCCGAAGGCGGTCGAGGCGGCCAGCGTCACATGACCGCCACTCGCCTGCAGGCGCAGATCTTCCGCCGACTTGCGGATATGCGACAGCCCGAGCGAGACATCGGCGTGGAAGCGCTCGCCGGCCTCGGTGAGGACGACTTGGCGGTGGCGGCGCTGGAATAGCTGGGCTCCGAGCTGTTCTTCCAGCCCGCGCACGGCGTAGGACACAGCCGCTTGCGTCATGCCGAGCTCGCGCCCGGCGGCGGTGAAGCTCGACAGCCGGCCGGCCGCCTCGAAGACGATCAGGCTGCCGGCGGAGGGCAGGAGATGGCGTAGGCTTCGCATAAGGAGAGTTTATACAAGAGATCAGGATTTTCCAGCGTCACAGCTACATTTCGTCTCGCTAAGTTGATGGGCAGTTGGAGGATGAGTTGCCATGAATGCACCGGCCGTTGCAGTGACCGAACACGCAAATCGCAGAAGCGGCGGCCGCCTAGGGCGCAAGGCGATACGGGGCGCGCCCATAGTCTCGTTCCCGACGCTGGTGCGCCAGATTCCCGCCTATCAGATGGTCCCTGACGAGGCGGTGGAGTTGATCCACCAGGAATCGCTCTTGATCCTCGAAGAGGTGGGCTGCGAGTTCCGCGACGACGAGGCGATCGCCCTATGGAAGGCCGCAGGAGCCGATGTCTCCGAGACGCGCGTTCGCATCGACCGTGCGCTCTTGATGGAGTTGGTCTCGAAGGTCCCGCCGGAATTCACCCTCAATGCCCGCAACCCCGATCGTACCGTCCGCGTCGGCGGCAAGAACTCTATCTTCGTGCCGATGTATGGCGCACCCTACGTGCGCGACCTTGACAATAACCGGCGCTACGGCTCGCTCGCCGACCTCAACAATTTCCACAAGCTCGCCTATATGGCGCCGGCGCTGCACTCGTCGAGCTCGGTCATCTGCGAGCCAATGGAAATCGCGGTCCCGAAGCGTCACCTCCATATCATCCATTCGGCGCTGAAGTATTCCGATAAGCCGTTCATGGGCATCGTCACCTCGAAGGAGCGAGCGGAAGACACGATGGCGATGGCAGGCATCGTGTTCGGCGAGGAGTTCGTCCGCGACAACCCGGTCCTGGTGTCGATCACCAACTGCAACTCGCCGCTGGTGTGGGACGCCACCATGCTGGATGCGATGAAGGTGTATGCGCGGAGCAACCAGCCGCTGATCCTGGCGCCCTTCGCGTTGTGCGGCGCCTCGACGTCGGCTTCCGCAGTCGGCGCGGTCGCGCAGGTCAATGCGGAAGCGCTGGCCGGTGTCGCCTTCACGCAACTGCTGCGCCCGGGTTCGCCGCAGATCTACGGACAGTTCATGGTCACTGTGGACATGAAGACCGGCGCCCCCATGGGCGGCACGCCGGAGGCCGCGCAGATGATGTATCTCATGGGAGCGCTGGCGCGGAAATACCGGCTGCCATGGCGCACGTCCGGCTTCCATGTCGGGTCGAAGCTCAACGACGCCCAGGCCGGCTACGAGTCTAACATGCTGATGCATGCCGCCATACTCTCTGGCGCAAACTACATCTGGCACTCCGCCGGATGGCTCGAGGCCGGCCTGACCTGCGGCTATTCGAAATTCGCGACGGACTGCGAACAGCTCATCGGCTGGTACAAATATGCCGGCGGGCTGCCGTTCGACGATTTCAAGGAAGCGATGGCGGCGATCCGCGAGGTAGGCCCGCAGGGCCATTTTCTCGGTACCCAGCACACGCTCGAACATTTCGAGTCCGCCTTCTTCATGCCCAGCATCATGGACTTCAATTCGTACGAGCAGTGGAAGGCCGAAGGCGCAAAGGACCACGACACGCGCGGTCGCGAGAAAGCGCGCAACATGCTGGCCGATTATGAGGAGCCGAAGCTCGACGAGGGCATCGCCGAGGGTCTCAAGGATTTGATCGCGCGGCGTGAGGAAAAACTGCCGGACAGCGTTAGTTGATAAGACAGGCGAAGACCTGACGGAACCACCAAGGGAGGAAAACATGACGCTCTTCAGAAGCAATGGCGACCGCGTTCCAAGTGCCATCGAGACAATGGCGAAAGAGACGCGCGCGGGCCGGATGGACCGGCGCGAATTCCTGGCGCTGGCAAGCGCCTTCGGCGCCTCGACGGCTTTCGCCTATGGCATGATTGGCCTCGCTGCGCCAACAAAAGCCCTGGCCGATGAACCGAAAAAGGGCGGAACGCTGCGTGTCGCAATGTCGGTCAAGGCACAGAAGGATCCGCGCACTTATGACTGGACGGAAATGGCAAACGTCACCCGGACCTGGCTTGAGCCGCTGGTCCGCTACACGCACCAGTTCACTTTCGAGCCGGTCCTGCTCGAAAGCTGGGACGTCAATGACGACGCCACCGAATACACACTGCATCTGCGCAAAGGCGTCACCTGGAACAATGGCGATGCTTTCAACGCCGATGACGTGGTCTCCAATCTGAACCGCTGGTGCGAGAAGGGTGCTTCCGGCAACTCCATGGCGGCACGCGTCGGCGCGCTGATCGACACAAAGACCGGCAAGGCCAAGGATGGCGCCATCACCAGGGTCGATGATCTCACGGTCAAGCTGAAGCTGTCCGAACCCGACATCGCGATCATACCGGGCTTCACCGACTATCCGGCGCTGGTCGTGCATCGCGACTTCGACAAGGATGGCGCCGACCCGATCAAGAAGCCGATCGGTACCGGGCCTTTCGAACTGGTGTCCTATGCAGTGGGTACGAAGGCGGTCGTCAAGCGTCGCGAGAACGGCAAGTGGTGGGGTGGCGAAACGCCGCTCGACGGTGTCGAGTTCATCGACTACGGCACCGACTTCAACGCCACGCTGAATGCCTTCGATTCTGGCGAGATCGACCTCGATTTCGAAACGCCGGCCGACTTCATCGACGCCTTGGATAAGATGGATCTGGTGAAATCGGAGGTGGCGACGGCGACGACGCTGGTTGCCCGCACCAACATCACCCACAAGCCCTATGACGACCAGCGGGTGCGCAATGCGCTGCAGATGGCCGTTGACAACAATGCCGTCATGCAACTCGGCTACGCCGGGCTCGGAACGGTCGGCGAGAACCACCACGTCGCCCCGATCCATCCCGAATACTATCCGCTGCCCAAGAAGACGCGCGATGCTGCCGCCGCCAAGAAGCTGATGGCGGATGCCGGTCAGGCCGACTTCGAGCATGAACTCATCACTGTCGAGGACGAATGGCAGAAGAACACCGGCGATGCGATCGCCGGCCAGTTGCGCGATGCCGGCATCAAGGTCAAGCGCACGGTGCTGCCGGGTTCGACCTTCTGGAACGACTGGACGAAGTATCCCTATTCCATGACGATTTGGTACATGCGCCCGCTTGGCGTCCAGGTGCTGGCGCTCGGCTATCGCTCGGGCGAGGCCTGGAACGAAACCGCCTATGCCAACCCGGATTTCGACGCCAAGCTCAAGCAGGCGCTTTCGCTGGCCGATCCCGCCAAGCGCAAGGAGGTGATGAAGGACGTCGAGCAGATCCTCCAGGATTCCGGCGTCATCATCCAGCCCTTCTGGCAGAAGCTCTACTGCCACATGAACAAGAAGGTAAAGAACTACGGAATGCACCAGACCTACGAGATGGACTTCCAGAGCGTCTGGCTCGACGCCTGATATAATTCCCGAGACTTGCAAGAAAACGCTGCCGGCGCCCATCACAAAAGGTGCCGGCGGCCCGTGAAACACTGGCAGCAATTCGCGCAGGCAGCAAAATGTCCGACGACGAGATCATCCTTTCCGAACTTTCCGACGACGAGTTGGTGCAGCAGATGCACGACGATCTCTATGACGGGCTGAAGGAAGAGATCGAGGAAGGCACCAACATCCTGCTCGAGCGCGGCTGGGTGCCTTACAAGGTGCTGACCGAGGCGCTGGTCGAAGGCATGCGCATCGTCGGCGAGGATTTTCGCGACGGCATCCTGTTCGTGCCGGAAGTGCTGCTGTCGGCCAACGCGATGAAGGCCGGCATGTTCATCCTGCGTCCGCTGCTCGCCGCCACCGGCGCTCCCAAGCAGGGCAAGATGGTCATCGGCACCGTCAAGGGCGACATCCACGACATCGGCAAGAACCTCGTCGGCATGATGATGGAGGGGGCCGGCTTCGACGTCATCGACCTCGGCATCAACAATGCGGTCGAAAAGTACCTCGATGCGATCGAGCAGCATCAGCCCGACATCATCGGCATGTCGGCGCTGCTGACCACGACCATGCCCTACATGAAGGTCGTCATCGACACGATGAAGGAAAAGGGCATCCGCGACGACTATGTCGTGCTGGTCGGCGGCGCGCCGCTGAACGAGGAATTCGGCAAGGCCGTCGGCGCCGACGCCTATTGCCGCGACGCGGCGGTGGCGGTCGAGACCGCCAAGGACTACATGAAGCGCAAGCACAATGTGCGCGCTTCGGCCTGACCCAAGGCATCAGGATGGATCGACAAGAAAAGCCGCGCCTTGCAGCGCGGCTTTTTTGTTCCCAGATGATGGACGAGGCTGCCAATCAGTTGGCGACAGTGTCCTTGACCGCCCTGGCTGTCGACTTGACGTCCTTGCCGACGCCGCGAACGGTGTTCGCGCAAGCCGTAAGGGCAAGGACACAAGCAAGAATGGCAATCGGCGTGATGCGTAGCAGTTTCATGGACGGTGTCTCCCTCAATAGATAAATTAGCGCCACAGCAACGAAGGCCGGCTCGACGGGTTCCATGGCCAAGACGCAAAAAACGAAACCGAATCAAGACGACAGGCTGCTCGTTATAGCCTGCGGGATGATTGCGCGCGAAGTTCTGGCCGTCAAGGAACAGCTCGGACTGGATCACCTCGACCTGACCTGCCTGCCGGCGGAATTTCATTTCTACCCGGACCGCATCGCCCCGGCCATGGACAAGGCAATCGAAAAGGCCAAGGCCGAAGGCTACACAAACATCTTCGTCGGCTATGCCGATTGCGGCACCGGCGGCCTGCTCGACCGTATCTGCGAGAAGCATGGCGTCGAGCGCATGGCCGGCCCGCACTGTTTCGCCTTCTATCAAGGCATGGATGCTTACGCGAAAATCGACGACGACGACATGATGTCGTTCTATATGACCGATTTCCTCTGCCGGCAGTTCGACGCCTTCTTCATGAAGCCGCTCGGACTCGACAAGCACCCGGAGCTGATCAAGGACTATTTCGGCAACTACGAAAAGCTGATCTACCTTGCCCAGACCAACGATCCGGAACTCGACAAGGTCGCCGAAAAGGCTGCCAAAATGCTCGGTCTCGTCTATGAACGCCGCGCGACCGGTTATGGCGACCTTACGGCCGGAATGGCGCAAGCCGCTGCTGTCGCGGGCTAAGCAGCCCCTCTTCCGTCCGCAGCGCTGCAAGCACATCGGCAAAGCTCGTCTTGCAGACGAAACCCAGCCTATCCCTTGCCCGCGACGCGTCATAGACGCGGTCGATGGAGGAAAACATCGTCCAGCCCTTTCGCGCATAAAGTGCTGGAAAATCCGGAAAATAGCGCGCGACGACCGACGGCGCATCAGCGATCAAGGCTGCGCAATCATCCGGGTGGAACGGCGTCGGCGCCGAGACGACGAAAATGTCGAAACCCAGCTGTGGCGCCTTTTCGAGGGCAAGGATGTGAGCCTCCGCCGCGTCCTCCACCTTCAGGCGCCGGAATAGCAATTCATTCGCCTTGGTGTTGGCATCCGACTGTTCGATCGCATGCGCCATGTCGTCGGCTTCGGGGAAGAAGCGGGCCGTGCGCAGCACCACCACCGGCAGTCCATGCTGGATATGATAGAGGCGGCAGAGATGCTCGGCCGAAAGCTTGGTGACGCCATAGATGTTGCGCGGCTCTGGCGACATCGCCTCCGTCAGCCAGGCCGCCTTGCGAGCGCCACCGCTGAAGCCGTCGCGTATCGCCTGCGAAATCATCAGCGACGTCGTCGAGGTGAAAACGAAGCGCTGCACGCCGGCCGCCACCGCCGCGTCGAGCAGGTTCAGCGTGCCTTGCACATTGGTGGCGACGAAATCGCTGTTGGCACGGTTCTCGATGTTGGGCTTGTGCAGCGCGCCGCTGTGGATGATCGCCTCGATCCGATTGTCGCCTACGGTGCGCAAGACAAGGTCACGGTCGGCGATCGAGCCGATCATCTGCGTTTCCGCCGATGGCACAGGATCGAGCCCGGCGACGTCGTGCCCAAGCGCGCGCAGACGCGGCGCCAGCGCGCTGCCCAGCCAACCCGACGATCCCGTGAGCAAGATTCGCATTCGTCACACCATGATTTTTGACCGTGACGCTGTTAAGCACGGATGACAGGCGCCAGCGACCCGATAAGTTATGCACCAGCGGCGCTGCGCCAGACATCAACCGGGAGGCTTCCGATGACACTTCGCCCGCTGTTCGCCCTTGTCGGCATGCTCTGCTGCACGCTCCCTGCCCTCGCCGATGGCGAGGTGCAGAAACTCATCACCCCAGCCGACAAGGCACGGCTCGACAAATATGGCG
>NZ_RZQG01000247.1:0-7173 GCF_003998635.1 Mesorhizobium sp. M7D.F.Ca.US.004.03.1.1 | reverse complement strand
GCCAAGCTTTGCTTCAACCGCGTAGGGCCGCAGGCCTTCGCCCCATACCGTCTGCACATCCTCGTGCAGGATGCCTTCGTCGAGCAGTTCGCGGATCAGGAAGCCGAGCCCGCCGGCGGCGTGAAAATGGTTCACGTCGGCGAGACCATTAGGATAGACCCGCGCCAGCAGCGGCACCGCTTCCGAAAGATCGGAAATGTCCTGCCAGGTGATGGCGATGCCGGCCGCCGCAGCCATGGCGATCAGGTGGATGGTGTGATTGGTCGAACCGCCGGTGGCATGCAGGCCGACGACGCCGTTGACGATCGAGCGCTCGTCGATCATCCGGCCGACCGGCGTATAGGCGTTGCCCAGCGCGGTGATCGCCAGCGCCCGCTTGGTCGCCTCGCGGGTCAAGGCCTCGCGCAGCGGCGTGCCGGGGTTGACGAAGGACGCGCCCGGCGTGTGCAGGCCCATGATTTCCATCAGCATCTGGTTGGAATTCGCCGTGCCGTAGAAGGTGCAGGTGCCTGGCCCATGGTAGGATTTGGACTCGGCCTCCAGTAGTTCGGCGCGTCCTGCCTTGCCCTCGGCATAGAGCTGGCGGACCTTGGCTTTTTCGTCATTGGGCAGGCCGGTCGTCATCGGCCCGGCCGGAATGAACACCGCCGGCAGATGGCCGAAGGTGAGGGCTGCGATCACCAGCCCCGGCACGATCTTGTCGCAGACGCCGAGATAGACGGCGGCGTCGAACATGTTGTGCGACAGGCCGATCGCCGCGGCCATGGCGATGACATCGCGCGAAAACAGCGACAGCTCCATGCCGGGCTGGCCTTGCGTGACGCCATCGCACATTGCCGGCACGCCACCGGCCACCTGCGCGATGCCGCCGGCTTCGCGTGCCGCGTCCTTGATCAGCGCCGGAAAGGTCTCGAACGGCTGATGTGCCGACAGCATGTCGTTGTAGGAGGTGATGATGCCGAGGTTCGGCACCTTGTCCGCACCCAGTGCCAGCTTTTCCGAGGGGCTGCACACCGCAAAGCCGTGGGCAAGATTGCCGCACGACAGCACGGCCCGGTTGGCGGTGCGGTTCGATGCCTCGGCGATGCGGCTGAGATAGCGCTCGCGGCCTGGCTTTGAACGCTGGCGGATGCGCTCGGTAATGGCTTCGATGTCGCGTCTGGCGGTCATGGTGTCGGTCCTTTCAGGCGAGGTCCCGGAACACAATCCGGCTGTCCGCCGGGACCCTCAGCAAGTTCAAATCAGGGTGCCCAGAAAACCTCTACGGGCCCGCGCGCGGCGTCGAGCACGGCGCGAATTGGCTTTCGCGGTCCAGGCGCAACCGCGCTGTCAAAGGCGGCGCGCTTGTCTTCGCCTTCGATGTGCAGCGCGATGAAGCCGGCATCGACGATGCGCGCCAGCGACAGGGTCAGCCGCGGCTCGCCCGCACTTGCCGCATGAACCGGCAGCACGATCCTGTCGGAAGACGGGTCGAGCAGCGTTGCCAGGTCGTCGGCATCGGGAAAGAACGAGGCGGTGTGGCCATCCGGCCCCATGCCGAGCACGACGACATCGAGCGGCCAGGGCAGGGACTGGAGCGCTGCATTGTCGGATGAAGCCGCATCCTCGATGCTGGTGGCTTCGTGATAGAGCGGCACGAAACGCGCCGCCCTGGCCGCGTTCTGCAGCAGATTGGCGGCCACCAGCCCGGCGTTGGAACGCGGCGAGGAGGCTGGCACGAAACGCTCGTCGACCAGCGTCACGATCACCTTGTCCCAGGCGATGGGTATCGCCGAAAGGGCGACGAAGAATTTTGCCGGCGTGGTGCCGCCGGAGACGGCGAGCAGCCCTGTGCCGCGCTCGGCTATTGCCTTGGTCAGGCGGCCGGCAACATGACCGGCAAGGGCGGCCGCCAGCTCCTGGCGCTCGGCGAAGCCGTTCCAGCTATAGGCGGCGCTGTTCAATTGCTCTCGTGCCATGTCCGCCCGTCACGTTCGATCAGCGCTATCGAGGCCGAGGGACCCCAGGTGCCTGCCGTATAGCCCTGCGCTTCCTGTCTGGCGCTTTCCCAGGCGTTCTGGATCGGGTCGATCCATTTCCACGCCGCCTCGACTTCGTCGCGGCGCATGAACAGGGTCTGGTTGCCACGGATGACATCCATGATCAGCCGCTCATAGGCATCCGGCGCGCGGCCATCGAAGGATTGCGCGAAGCTCATGTCGAGCGAGATCTGGCGCAGCCGCATGCCGCCCGGACCCGGGTCCTTGATCATGATGAACTGCTTGACGCCTTCGTCGGGCTGCAGCCGGATGACCAACTGGTTGGCGAAGATCGGCCCGGCGCTGTCGCCGAAGATCGAATGCGGGATCGGCTTGAATTCGATGACGATTTCCGAAACCCTGGTCGCCAGCCGCTTGCCGGTCCTGAGGTAGAACGGAACGCCCGCCCAGCGCCAGGTGCCGATCTCGGCCTTGATGGCGACGAAGGTCTCGGTGTTGCTGTCGTGGGCAAGCTCCTCGACATAGCCCTTTACAGCTCCGCTGGCCGAGGCGCCTGCGCGGTACTGGCCACGCACGGTGTGCTTCGGCGCCTCGTTGCCGTTGATGCGCTTCAACGCCCGCAGCACCTTCAGCTTCTCGTCGCGCACCGCGTCTGCATCCATCGACGACGGCGCTTCCATGGCGACGAGGCACAAGAGCTGCAGCATATGGTTCTGCACCATGTCGCGCAGCGCGCCGGCCTTGTCGTAATAGGTGACGCGGTCTTCCAGCCCAACGGTCTCGGCCACGGTGATCTGCACGTGGTCGATATGGGCGGAGTTCCACAGCGGCTCGTACAGCGCGTTGGCAAAGCGCAGCGCCATCAGATTCTGCACCGTCTCCTTGCCGAGATAGTGGTCGATGCGGAAGATCTGGCTTTCGTGGAAATCGTCGCCGACCAGGTCGTTGAGCGCTTGCGCCGAGGCAAGGTCGCGGCCGATCGGCTTCTCCAGCACGATGCGGGAGTTCGGCGTGATCAGATTGTGCTCTTTCAGCTTATGCGAGATATCGCCGAACAGCGCTGGCGCCACCGCCAGGTAGAAGGCGCGGATGCGGTCGCTGTCGCCGATCGCCTTCTTCAATTTGTCGAATCCGGCCCCGCTTGTCGCATCGGCCGAGACATAAGAGAGGCGTGCCAGAAAGGTCTTCAGTTCCTTGGCGTCGATATCGGCCGGTTTGACGTGCTCGGAGATCGCCTGCTTGGCGAAGGCCTGGAATTCCTCATCGCTCATCTTCGAGCGTGACGTGCCGATGATGCGCGTCGGCTCGGAGAATTGATGGTCGCGCTGGCGATAGTAGAGCGACGGCAGAAGCTTGCGCTCCGACAGATCGCCGGTGCCGCCGAAAATGATGAAGTCGAAAGGGTCGACGGGGATGATCTGGCTGGTCATGGTCTGTCCGCTTTGACGCCGGTCGCTGTGACGCGGCTGATATAATCTAATCGATTTAAATTTTCCAGTGCCATGGTGTCACATCTGGGTGTATGCGCCTGCCCCTTGACAGTCCGATGACCTGGGGGCTTGTCGACAGGCGCGGCTCCGGAAGCCTTCGCAGTTGCAGCATAGAGCGGGATCGAGGCGAAAGCCAAAGAAGAAATCGGCAATGACCGCACATCTTTCGACCAATCCGGTCAGAAGCCGTGGCTTTGCGCGGATGAGCGCCGTTGGCGCACTGGTAGACCGTCACCAGTCATGAGCGGGAAAAACATGCGTCTGGAAAACAAGGTTGCCGTCATCACTGGTGCCGCGTCGGGCTTTGGCGAGGGCATCGCCAGGCGCTTTGCCGAGGAGGGCGCCAGGGTCGTTGTCGCCGATCTCAATGCCAAGGGTGCGGAGCGCGTCGCCAGCGATATTGGTGAAGCGGCGATCTGGACCCAGACGGATGTTTCGCTGCGCTCCGAATTCGACGAGATGGTCTATGCCGCCAAAAGCGCCTTCGGCCGCATCGACATCATGGTCAACAATGCCGGCTACACCCATCGCAACGGCGACATGCTCAATGTCGACGAGGAAACCTTCGACCTGATCACCGCGGTCAACATGAAGGCGATCTATCACGCGGCGCTGGCCGTGGTGCCGATCATGGAACGGCAAGGCGGCGGCGTCATCCTGACCACCGCCTCCACCGCAGGTCTGCGGCCGCGACCGGGTCTCACCTGGTACAATGCGTCGAAAGGCTGGGCGATCACCGCCACCAAATCGATGGCGGTGGAACTCGCGCCGAAGAACATCCGCGTAAACTGCCTCTGTCCGGTTGCCGGCGAGACCGGCATGCTGGAGAAGTTCATGGGTGCCGATACGCCCGAAATCCGCGAGAAGTTTCGGGCATCGATCCCGCTCGGCCGGCTTTCGACGCCACTCGACATTGCTAACGCAGCGCTCTGGCTTGCCTCGGACGAGGCGGCCTTCATCACCGGTGTGGCGCTCGAGGTCGACGGCGGCCGCTGTATCTGAAAGCCTGGTGTATGTCGCCCAAAAGTGCGAAGCGATTTTGGGGCAACGAAATGCACCAAAACAAGAGGTACGCCAACGCAGCCAGCGTTTCGGCGACAGGTTGCGGTGGCTGTCAGGCGCCGGTCTTGATGTAGCTCTTGTAGACCCAGCCGGTCTTGCCGTTGTAGGTGATCTGGCACCATTGCTTGCAGCTCATTACCTGCACCGAGGTTCTCGCCGGCACCGTGCCGATGGCGGCGGCATTTTTCTTCGGACCGCTTCGCATGGTCACGGTCCTCAGGATACGCCCCGTTCCGGCGGCTGCGAGCTTCCTGGGCTTCGCCTTGGCCTGGCTGCCGTCGCTTTCCGCCGCCGCGGGCTGCTGCTCCGGCACTTGCGGCTGCACCGTGGGGATGGCTGCGGTTTGTGCGCCATCGGGATGGCTGCCCGCCGCTGCGGTCGGCGCGGCAACCTTGGCGAGTTCGGTGCTGGCATCAGTATCGGTTGCCGGCTGCACGAATGCCGCCGTCGGCTTGTCCGGCGCCTGTTCGGCCTGGTTCGCCATCTGGCTGGGAGCAGGCGCGTCCGAAGCGGATGCAGCCTTCGGCTGCGAACCGGTCCAACGAGGATCGTTGGCCGCGAGTGCTTGTACGTTGGTTTGCGCGGCCGCCACACTTGGTGAAACCGCGTCGGACTTGCGCGCCTGCGGCACGGCCGCCGCAGCGACTGCGGCCCCCACCGGGGCGATTTTCGTCGTTTTCACCGGAATGGTCGGAATGGTCTGCTCGGGGCTCGCGGCCGCCTGCCTGTCATTGGCCGGCAAAGCCAGCCACAGTGCCACCGCGGCGACGCCAAGCAGTGCGGCGGTGCCGATCGCGGCGATCACCAGATGCGAATTCGAACGGACTTCCTGCCAGAAGGACGGCCGCATGTCATATCCGAACTGCATGGCAAAGCGCCGACGTTCCGGCGTACCGAAACTGAAGGGCTCTCTCACTCTTGCCACCTCCATAAGCGGGCCGATGTTCTTTCGATCGAATGCCAAGAACCTGGCGCCAGATCTGCATCGGTCCCAAGAAACCAAAGCGGGCAAGCCCGCAGAATTCCCCGTCAGTCGCCCACAACCGGCATCTTTTGCCGGCGATTGTGGCATCACTACGCCTTCCTGCGATTCTGCACCTTTGCCGGGGATTCTGCAATGTGCCGCTACGGCAACAAATATTACAGCAATATTACAGGAATTCAGAACGATCCTGTCCAGCCTGAGGCAGGATCCCGAAAGTGGCTTCAGGCCCTCGCCAAAAATCATGCCAACCAGCAGATGGAACCGATCCTGTTTCCGTCGGGACGGAACAGGCTCTATATCCTGTCCCGTAGCGCAAACCAGTTGAGCGCCAGGAACAGCAGTGGCGTGCGGAAGCGCCGGCCGCCGGGGAACTGCGGGATTTTCAGATCCTCGATCAGCTTCAGCCGGTCGCGGTTGCCGGCAACGGTTTCGGCATAGAGCTTGCCGAAGAAGTTGGACAGCATGACGCCGTGGCCGGAATAGCCGCCGGCCGAGATCACATTGGGCATCACTTCGCGCACGAACGGCTTTCTCGGCACCGTGATGCCGACATAGCCGCCCCAGCCATGCGTGATCTCGACATCCCTGAGTGCCGGATAGAGTTCCGCGATCTGGCGGCGGATGTGGATGTGGATGTCCTTCGGATCGTTGACGCCATAAACCTCGCGTCCGCCGAACAGCAATCGCCCGTCCTTCGATCTGCGGAAATAGCGCACGACGAAGCGGGAATCGTCGACCGCCTCGCCGCCCGGCAGCACGTCTGAGTCCGCGCCCAGAGGAACGGTCGCGCCGATGAAGGAACCGATCGGCATGATGTGCGCCGCACTCACCGGCTCGAGCGTGCCGCCATAGGCATTGACTGCGATCAGGCATTTCTGCGCGGTCACCGTGCCTCTCGGTGTCGAAACCTTGACCTTGCCGCCATTGGAAATGATGCCGGTCGATGGGGTTCCCTCGAACAGCTGCGCGCCCGCTTGCGCTGCCACCCGCGCCGTGCCGATCACCAGCTTCATCGGGTGGATGTGGCCAGTGCCGGTGTCGCGCGTCCCGCCGAAATAGGCGGTCGAGCCCAACCGCTCCGCCGTCTCCTTGGCATCCATGAACGAAATATGCGGGTAGGAAAAACGGCTCGCCATGGTCTCGGCATGCGCCTTGTAGTCGTCGACGTAGCGCGGCTTGTGCGCCACCGAGAGCTGGCCCGGCATATAGTCGATATCGATCTGGTTGGCGGCAGTGAATTCGAGGAGATGCGTCTTCGCCTCTTCGGCGAGATCGAACAGCGCCTTGGCGCGGGAGAAGCCATACTCGGCTTCCAGCTCCTCTGCCCAGGCGCGTTGGCCGGTGCCGAGCTGACCACCATTGCGCCCCGAGGCGCCATCACCGAAGCGATACGCCTCGATCAGCACGACATTGGTGCCCGCCTTGGCCAGATGGGTTGCCGCCGACAGACCGGTAAAGCCGCCCCCGATGATGACGACATCGCATGTCCGGTCGCCATCCAGCGCCGGGTATTCAGGTCTCGGGCCGGCTGTGTCCTCGTACCAGGAGCGGCCGGGGGAGATCGGGGATTGGTAAGGCATGAGAAGTCCTAGGGCAGTAGGGCAGTAGGGCAGTAGGGCAGTAGGGCAGTAGGGCAGTAGGGCAGTAGGGCAGTAGG
>NZ_RZQG01000246.1:799-7180 GCF_003998635.1 Mesorhizobium sp. M7D.F.Ca.US.004.03.1.1 | reverse complement strand
GTATTTGTCAGCAGGTTGCTCAATCCGATCGCATTGTCGAGGCCGAACAGCCGATGCAGGTTGGGTTTGCGAAGATCGCCGTCGACAAGCAGAACCCTTGCGCCGAGCGCCGCGAAATCCTGGCCAAGCTTGAACGAGGTGGTCGACTTGCCTTCCGACGGTTCCGAGCTGGTCACCAGCAGCGATCGCGGCGCGCCCTCCGCACCGGAGAACTGCAGCGATGTTCGCAGCGAACGATAGGCCTCGGAGAGTCCGGATTTCTGATCGGCGATGCTGGCTTCGCGGTCATCGACAAGCGGCAGGATGTCGAGCTCATCTAGAGAACATCGTGGCAGACAGGGCTGCTTGCTGTCATTCAGGGTGTTGCGGTGCAGGCAAATCCTTCATCGCCTGCAGCGTGCCGCCGCAGGGAACCGATCTTCAGAGCCATATCCAAAAATATACCCAAAAATACCCAAATGTGGGAGCCCCCTTTTAAGAATACGCTGGCGCATACCTACTCATCCTTCCAGACCACGCGCTTTTCCCACTTGATCTCAACCAAGCGCCGGAATCGGATGGTCTCAAGCTCCAGCCCCACCGGATGAAATAGCTCGGCGTTCATCGAATCCTTGCACCCACATTTTTCGCAGCGAACCTTGGTGCGCAATTGATCAATGGAGACGTTGCCGACAACCTCGCGAAGTTCCACCGGCTTGTAGAAGCGCTTGATATTGCAACGCCCGCATCGGATGCGCGCTACCTGCCCTGCGTTGTGGGCATGCATCAACGTCCACGGGACGCCCTTCGGCCACTTTTCTGGTTGCTCCGGCATCCTCCGAAATGAGGAACATATTCCTCTATCGTCAAGAGGCGTCTTGACTTTTGTTCTCATTTTGTTCACTATTGGCGGAACAGCCACAGGAGACAGGCATGGACATTATCATGCAGGCCCGGGGCGCAATGCCCGAGGAAAAACAGCGTGGCCTAGAGGCCGCAAGAGCCGTGCTATATCGGGCAGGAATAACTGCTGAAGAAGCGGCCGAGGGCGCGTTTGCCCTCGAAGGTTGGGATGACATGGGATTCCTCGAAGACCAGGAGCCTTCAGAAGCGGAATACGCTGCGGCCGATGTCTGGTACCAGGCCAACAATGCGGCGTTGCAGGCGTGCTGCAAAAGCTGGCCGGATGAAAAAAGGGTTCACGCGATTGGTCTTCAATTGCTTACGAATCCCGAAGAGCAACTTGCTGACCGCGACACTGCTTTGGCAAAACTCCGTGCCATTATCCAAGCGGAAGATGGTCGTAACGAATATAACGACGAACGCGTTTTCCTGCTGGCCCTTGCTGCTACTGCTGAAATGCTCAATGGAACTCTCGCGCAGGATCTCGTCACCGCGATAACGGTCGCTTATACGCCATTGTCGTACGCAGGCTTTACGCCAGATGAGCCGATCGAACCCAAGCGCCAAGCCGTCTTTGACGCCATCGACGCGCTTGGGGCGGCAACCGAGAAGCCGACGTCGCATTGATGACAAAACGTAGCCGAGCCACGCCGGCGCCATCGGTCATCGACCGTGATTGGCCGCATCAGGTCGCGCTGCCGGATGACATCTGCACCGATCGGAACTTCACCATGATCGCTAAGTTTTGCCAGGATCGAAGGCTTACATTCCAGACGCGGCACGTTCAGGCGATATGGACGAATGGCAAATACGAAAACTATCGGCTCCACTGCTTCAGTGACGACGCAGCAGCGAGGGCATTCCGTGACCACTTTGACGGCGTGACGTTCGAACCGAAGCGAGATCGGGAAAACGGAAACGTGAAGGGGGTCTGGCGCCGTACTGACGAGTACAAGCAGATGCTCGATCTCGGCCCGCTCAGCGTTCCCGAGATCCTGCGCAACTAGGGGCAAGGCATGTGCAATCTCTACAACATTACCACATCGCAAGAGGCCATTCGTCAATTTACAGGCGCTCTGCGTGACATTCTGGGCAACTTGGAGCCGTCGATAGACATCTATCCGAACAGACCCGGCCCGGTAATTCGTAACGCGCGAGACGGACAGCGCGAGGCAGCCAACCTTCTTTGGGGCATGCCGACTCCTGCCGAACGCGTGAAAGGTGCCGCCGACTACGGCACAACGAACATACGAAACCCGCAATACGGCCACTGGCAGCGGTATGTCGGCGTCGAGAACCGCTGCGTTGTACCTGTCACCAGCTTCGCGGAACCCTCCCCAACACCTGGCGACAAAGACCCCGAGACTGGCATTCAACGCAACTATTGGTTCGCGCTGAACGAGGACCGCCCGCTGTTCTTCTTCGCTGGACTGTGGACGCCATGGCATGGCGTGCGCAAAGTCAAGGATGGTCTTGGCGATTTTGAGCTGTACGGTTTCATGACGACTGCGCCTAACTCGTTGATCAAGCCAATTCATGAAAAGGCCATGCCGGTGATCTTGACGACGCCGGAGGAGATTGAGACCTGGTTGACCGAACCTTGGTCGGAGGCAAAGCGCTTGCAGCGCACCGCGCCGGACGATGCTCTTGTGATTGTCGACAAGCCGGCAACGCAGATCAAATTCCCTCAACAGGCACCGGCACAGGGCTCTTTGTTCTAAGCAGTGGAGTTGCCGCCATGGATCACATAATCACGCTGGATAGCCGTCAAGAGGCGGCATTGCAGGCAGTCGCCGAGAGGTTCGTTGCCTCGCACAAGGGCGATACGATGAAGGCGCTAAAGGAAATGATTGTGCTAAACGGCCGTCTTCAGGATCAGCTCGACGCGCTCAAGGCTCCGCCTCTTGGCAAGCGCTACGGATGAGCGACGAGCCCGCCAAACTTTCGGCAGGCCTGGGTATTGTCTCAGTTTGAAATTCCTTCGCATTAAACCCACTATGTGGGATAGTTCCGCATCAGCCGTGTTTGAGGGACGGCAAACGCCAATGCGACGCTACGGCGGTGTATTCGCGCCCGCTGATCTGGACTTGCTCCAGCGGGTGTTCGGCCAACTATGCATCGAGCGCCGGCTGGCCCAAAAAGACAGAGAGCAGAGGGAAGCCCTCGCTGGGGAAATCGTCATCGTTTTCCAGAACGGGATCACGGACGAAGCGGACCTATTGCTGGCGCTTTCTAAGCGCCGCAGAGCCTAGCTCGGAAGACGCCTGATGTAGGGACCCGCGCTGGCCTGGCTTAGATGCAACGGCGTCCATCTTCTCCCACAGATCATCCATCGACTAAAGCGTTGCTGACACGCCAGCGACCATTGCCGGTGAGGGTTTGAGCGTCTTGTGAATGCGAAGTGTCAAGCAGCTTTCTCATATCGAGTATCCATGCTTGCAGAATCATAGATGCAAGCATATGCTTGCACATCGACTTTGCAAGCATGGAGCATTTAACGTGACCGAGAAGGACCCGAAGAAGGCTGCCGCAGGCAGGGCTCGCGCAAATGCTCTTACCAAGGAACGCCGCAAGGAGATTGCTCAGATGGCAGCAGAGGCACGCTGGTCTGGCGATTTGCCGATGGCGGACTTTGAAGGCACATTCAATATTGGTCAGACCGAAATAGCTGCGGCAGTGCTACGGGATGAAACCCGCATTATTACGCAGGCTACCTTTCTAAGAGCGCTCGGAAGATCACGCTCGCCGAAAGCGGGAACTGGCGTTCTTTCAACCGTCGACGAAGTACCGTTCTTTTTGCAGTCAGACGTTCTAAAGCCATTCATTACCAGTGAGTTAGCCGCGTCGACCAAACCCATCTTTTACCGCACGAAGAAGGGCGGGAAGGGCGTGGGATACGATGCCAAATCGCTGAAGAGAGTGGCAGAAGTCTATCTGAAATTCCGCGATGCCAGCCTGCGAACTACCGGCAAGGTTCCGGCGCGGTACGAAACCATGATTTCCGCCGCTGATATGCTAATCCGTGCCTTGGCAGAGATCGGTATCGTCGCTTTGGTCGACGAAGCCACCGGCTTCCAGGAAGTAAGGCAACGGCACGCTCTTCAAGATATCTTAGACGCCTTTTTGCTTAAGGAACTTGCTGCTTGGGCCAAGCGCTTTCCTGACGACTTCTACAAGGAAATTTACCGCTTGCGTGGGTGGGAATGGCGAGGACGGAAGTTCAACCCGCCGCAGGCGGTCGCCGGTTATACGACTGACTTCGTATACGAGCGCCTCGCTCCCGGCATTCGTGAAGAACTGGAAAAGAGAATGCCTCGCGACGACGTCGGTAAGAGGAAGGGTAAGCTTCACCAACTCCTAACGGACGACATAGGGCATCCGGCATTGGCTCAGCATCTACACGCGGTCATAACACTAATGCGCGCGTCAAAGAGCTGGTCGCAATTTAAGCTTATGTTAGACACAGCGCTGCCAAAACGCGGCACGACGCTTCAACTGCCATTCGTCGACGATGAATGACCCCAACGCTTCTTTGCCGCCTTCCTAGCAATCTCGGCGCGGCGTTCTGGCGTCATGTTCTCGGCGCGCTTCTTCCCGTGCACTCAGCGCGCGCCATTCGGCTTTGCTCGGCAAAGCCAGCCGCCTCACTGGTATCGTCTTGGGCACCGGGAATACGGCGATCAATACTTTTGAACGATAGGGGCCGTTCTCCGTTATCCCCGCCCAAAATACGCCCGGTACCACTCGACAAACCGCGCGACGCCCTCGGTCACCGTCGTCGTCGGGCGGTAGCCGACGGCCTGCTCCAGCGCCGATGTGTCGGCAAAGGTATCGGGCACGTCGCCGGGCTGTAGCGGCAGCAGTTCGATGATGGCTTTCCTGCCCAGCGCCTTTTCCAGTGCCTCGACATAGGCGGTCAGCTTCACCGGGTTGTTGTTGCCGATGTTGAAGATGCGCCAGGGGGCGCTGCTTGTGGCCGGATCCGGGCGGCTGGAGTCCCAGGCGGCATTGCCCGTGGCCGGGCTGTCGCTGGCCCGCACAACGCCTTCGGTGATGTCCCCGACATAGGTGAAGTCGCGCGTGTGGTTGCCGTTGTTGAACAGCTTGATCGGCTCGCCGGCAAGAATGTTCTTGGTGAACAGGAACAGCGCCATGTCCGGGCGCCCCCAGGGGCCATACACGGTGAAGAAGCGAAGCCCGGTCGTCGGCAGCCCGAACAAATGGCTGTAGCTGTGCGCCATCAGTTCGTTGGCGCGCTTGGTCGCGGCGTAGAACTGCAGCGGATGGTCGGCCGGCCGGTGCTCGGAAAACGGCATGTCGGTGTTGGCGCCGTAGACACTCGAAGTGCTGGCATAGGTCAGGTGCGCGACGGCGCTGTTGCGGCAGGCCTCGAGCATGTTGGCATAGGCGATGATGTTGCTTTCGACATAGGCATGCGGATTTTCAAGGCTGTAGCGAACCCCGGCCTGGGCGGCGAGATGGATCACCCGGTCGAATGCGTGGCCGGCGAAGCAGCCTTCGACAACGCTTTTTTCAGCGAGATTGCCGCGGATGAAATGATAGCCGGTATTGGTCTTGCGGCTCACCTCTTCCAGCAGCCGCAGCCTCGCCTCCTTGATCCGCGGATCGTAGTAGTCGTTGACGTTGTCGATGCCGACAACCTCGTCGCCGCGCTCCAGCAGCCGTTTCGATACATGATAGCCTATGAAGCCGGCAGCGCCGGTGACCAGAACCTTCATCAGAAGCGCCCATCCGTAACATGCCTGGGGAACAGACCCTTGATGTAGTAGACCACACCTGGGTTCTCGCAAAGCTCCTCATTGCAATGTGAAGCATGAGCACGATTGTCCCGGCCGATCCCCGCAGTTCGGCCAAATGATCGGCCAAATGTTCCCGGCGACCACGGCTTTGTGCATGGGTCTCAACACGTTAGGCATGCCGAAACATCGGCCACCACGATCATCATCGGGATGGGCGATATCGCTGATGCATAATGCTGGCAGGAATGACAGATGCCCGTGGTGTGCGGAAGCCGGCAGGGTGCCGGAGCTCTTCGGGCAATATGGACGCCAACATACGGTGTTTGGCGGACACCACGCATCCGCCAGTCACTCCGTTCCAGCCAAGGCTTGATTGCTTCAAGCCGTTGGCCCTGCTCGCGTTTCAGCCGCGCTTCAGCAACGTCCAAACGGCCGGCACAAGGCTTGCCGCGAGCGCCACCTTGATCAGGTCGCCGACGATGAAGGGCACGACACCGAACTGCCACGACTTTTCCGGGCCGATCAAAAGCGCCAGCCAGGCAAAGCCCATCGCCATCATGACGACTTCGGCAACCAGCATGGCGTTGAAAAGCTTGATCGGATGGCGGTCCCAGCCGCGATCGGCAGCCCAGCCGACGATTGCCGCCATGACCACGAAGCCCGCGAGATAACCGCCCGTCGAGCCGAGCATGTAGGCAACGCCGAGCCCCTTTTCCGGGGTGCTCTGGAAGACGGGGAA
>NZ_RZQG01000246.1:0-789 GCF_003998635.1 Mesorhizobium sp. M7D.F.Ca.US.004.03.1.1 | reverse complement strand
GCCATGTAAAGCAGCAGGGTGGCGACGCCGAGACGCATGCCGAAGGCGGCGGCGATCAGCAGCACGGCCAGCGTCTGCATCGAAATGTCGACCGGCCCAAGCATCACCTTGGTCTTGGCCGACAGGGTCAGCACCAGTGTTCCGGCGATCGCCAGGAAAAGCTGCGTTGCCAGCCGCGCCGCGCCACTTTGCGGCAGGGCCAGAGAAACAAGCGGACGCATCGTAGTTGCAATTGCCATGGTATTTCCCCAATCCGATTGCCGCTATCCGATGTTCGCGGCCTCACGTTCTCCTATATTGGCTTGCGTGTTATGCGGCAATCGGTTTTGCCGTTTCCTGAAACAAGGCACCGATGCATTCGCCATGGCACTCAAATTCGATACCGGCTTCGACCCCCTTTATGGCCAGGGGGTAAGCGTCGCGCCCGATATCCAGCGCATCACGGCCCGCAATCCGAGCCCCTTCACCTTTCACGGCACCAACAGCTACATCGTTGGCCGCGATACGCTGGCGGTGATCGATCCGGGGCCGGATGACGAGGCGCATCTGCAGACCCTGCTCGAGGTGATCGCGGGTCGGCCGGTCAGCCATATCTTCGTCAGCCACACGCACCGCGACCACTCCCCGCTGGCGGCCCGGCTGAAGCAGCGCACCGGCGCCCCGGTGCTGGCAGAGGGGCCGCACCGGCCGGCAAGGCCTTTGCATGTCGGCGAGACCAATGCACTCGACGCCAGCGCCGACATGGCTTTCGTCCCCGATATTGCGCTTTCAGACGGCGAGGTGGTCGAC
>NZ_RZQG01000245.1:0-7197 GCF_003998635.1 Mesorhizobium sp. M7D.F.Ca.US.004.03.1.1 | reverse complement strand
TGAACAGCGCGTCGTAATTGGCGAGCTTGGCCAGGTCCCGCTTGGTGATCGGCTCGATTTCGACGCCCATCTTCTCGGCGATCTTGGCCCAGTAGCGCAGCGACGAGATCTCCGAGGGCGGCAATTCCTCATGCGGGTCGACCAGCGTGGCGAAGGTGTAGCGCGCCGGCGTGCGGCCCTTGGTGTCGCGCCATTCCCGGTTGGTGTAGGTCTCCAGGCACTGGATGAAGCTTTTTTCCTCGTCCTCGGTCATGCGCGCCAGCGGATGGAAGCCGATCTTGCGGATCGAGGCCCATTCGGCGCTGTCCTTGATGTGGACTTCGAGCGCCGGTGCGCGGAACCAGTCGAACAACAGCTTGGCGAAACGGTCCCAGATTTTCGACGGCCCGATGCCGAAGAAGATGCAGACCTTTTGCGGAAAGGTGCCGCCGAGGTCCTTGCGGCATTTGTTGAGCGCCAGTTCCAGTTCCGGCAGCGCGTGTTCATAGAGCTTGCGCTCCGACAGGTCGATCACCGTCTCGACGGTCGGGATCACCTTGTGGCCGCGCGAGCTTGCCAGCAGCGAGGCATAGTAGCCGCGGCTCTGGTAGCCGTAATTGTTCGACAGGTTGATGACCTTCGGCCGCTGACCGCGAAACAGCGACGGATGCGCGAGATAGTCGCGATTGGTGATGATCTTGTGTGGTGTCGCCACCTGGTCGAGATCGCTCTGCCTGCCTGTAAGAATAACCCAGGTCATTGTTATCAGCGCTTTCCCAGAGTGATGGCAGCACGCAGTCCGTCGCGGCCGAACTGCGCCATGTTCATGAAGATGCCGTAAGGCACGGGAATGTTGGCGGCATCAAGGATGGTCTCCTGCCTTTCGTCCTCGACCCAGGGGTCGTGGATCAGGATATGGTCGCCGTCATCGCCGATCGCCAGCACCCAGTGCGGCACCTTTTTGCCGAACATCAGGAAGCCGCTGATCAGCACCAGCACCAGTTTTCCCTCCGCGATCGAAGCCCTGATATCATCGATGGTGAACGGACGGTAATTCACCGGGATGCCGTAAAGTTCCGCGCGCCGGCGAAAGTCGACCTGAGCGAGTTCCATCACCCGACGCTTGTCCTCGCTACGCACCGATTGCAGAAACAGCGCGCCGTAGAAGGACACGTAGATCTCCGCCGCAAGCCCGCTCTCGTACCCCGAGACAGCGAGGCCGAACGGTTCGCATCCGCCAGGACCCGACATCATGAAGACGGTCGTCGCTTCACGCCACAGCCGGATTTCCATGACCGGATCCGGCACGAAGCCACGGTCGAAATTGGCCATCGCCATCATCAGGCAGCACGGGCCGCAGGTGAATTCGCAGGTCTGCTGGTAGAACGGCACCTTGGTGGCAATCGGAATGTCGCCGCGCAAGGTCTTTTCGTAGCGAAGTGCTGTCCCGCCATCCTCATAATAGCCGGGTTCACGGCCGATCTTGCGATAGCCGGCCTGTTCGTAGATGCGGATCGCGCGGCTGTTGTCCTCGCGCACCTCCAGACGCAGCATCATGCGGCCGTGCTCGAAGGCGGCGTCTTCGGCGGATCCGAGCAGCATGCGGCCAACACCCAGCCCACCGAAGAACGGACCGGTCGCAATCGAGTAGAGGCGCGCCACGCCGCTGCCCTTGCGAAACAGCACGATCGCATAGCCGGCCACGCGGCCGTCGACTTCGGCGACCAGCGTCTCGGCGGTTTCACGCTCGATGAACAGGCGGAAGGAACGGCGGGAAATACGGTCGCTCGAGAAAACAGCTTTCTCGATGGCGGCGAGATCATCGACGTCAGACGCGCGGGCCGTGCGGATCTCGGCAGGCATGCGGCTTGAGAAAACCTCGATTTGGTGGTGGGAAATGCCCTACTGAAAAACGTTCAGGACATCAGCCGAAATACTGATGGCCACAAAGCGCTATCGCACCTTGAATAGGGCCGAATTGTGACAGATTCGGCAGCAGCCCGGCGATGCAAAACGCTTTGAACAGGATCGCTATTTACAGACTGGCGCCACCACCAAAAGCGGCGCCTTTCAACTGGCCAGGCCTGCCAGAAGCTGGCCATAGGCGCTCTTTGCCACGACGGCCAGTTGCTCGCGCGGCAGCGAGCCGACGACGGCGCAGCCATAGCCCTTGTCCAGCCAGTAGACGGCCTCGGGTCCGTCCTGCGCGGCGATGTAAGTGCCCTTGGCATTTTCCGCCGATTCCGCTGTGACGAACAGGGATATACGCTCGCCCTTGTCGTCCTCGTAGAGCAGCATCGCGGCCTTGTTCTCGCCCGCCGGAAGCAACCGACCGCCGACCAACTGGAAACCGTTCGCGGTCAGATCCGGCGCCACCAGCTTCAGCCCTATCCGGTTGGACAGCCAGGTCTGCAGATGATCCTTGTCGCTGGCCGGCACTTCGACGGCATGCCGCTTTTCGGCGGCATAGATGACATGGGCCGCGATTGCCTGCTCGGCCAGCCGATCTTCCGCGGGATCCTCCTGCCCCATGCCGTCGACGCCGGCAAGGTAGCCACCAAGCCCTCCGGCGACCAGAAGTACGGCAGCGGCTGCGGCAAGCCACCAGCGCGAGCTTGGCACAGCCGCCTTGACCGGCGCCTCGCCGAGCACGACCTTGCGCAGCCGCGCCGGGACGGCTTCGTCCAGCACGCCGGCGAAGGCCGCCCGCAAGGCCGTCCGGTCGGCAGTGAAGCGGGCGCTCTTGGCTTTCATCTCGGGATTGGCGTCGAGCCAGGCATCGTAAGCGGCGCGCTCGTCGCTGGGCAACTCGCCATCGAGCGCCATGTGGATGTCACGTTCGGAAAAGTCGCGGCGGATCATTTCTCGACGATCCTTATCGCGCGGCGACGCGCCGTGTCGTCCAGCAACCCGCGCAATTCCTCACGCCCGCGCGCAATGCGCGACATCAGCGTGCCGGCAGGCACGCCCAGAATGTTGGCTGCTTCGGCATAGGAAAAACCTTCGATGGCAACCATGACAAGGGCTGCGCGACGGTCGGGGCTGATCGCCTGCAATGCGTCGATGATCTCGCGCGACGCGATGCTCTCCACCTGCTCGGCCGGCTGGGCAACAGCCTCGCCCGCTTCCAGCGGCAACATCGCTGCCTCGCCGCGACGGTTCACCTTGCGCATCTGGTCGATGAACAAATGATGCATGATCGTAAACAGCCACCTCCGGGGGCTTTCTCCTGTCTGCCAGTTGTCGAGCCGCACAAGCGCCCGCTCGAGGCAATCCTGGACGAGATCGTCGGCAGCGTCGCGGTCGCGCAAAAGCGAGCGTGCGTAGCGGCGCAGGCGCGGTATTTCGCCAAGGATTGCTGCCTTCTTTTCGTCCATGACCGCTGGTTCTGTGGTCGCCCTTGTTGATCCCAATTGAACGCGCCTTCCGGGCGCGGCGCAAGCGGCCAGCGCGAAGCGGTCCGCCGCTCCGGTCACCCAAGCAATGAGATAACGAGCTCATTGACCGATTTATTCCCGGCCAGACTAAAATCGTATTGTTCTTGCTTGCCTTTATCCGTTTTCCTTCGCCGCCCGTGTCAGCAGCCGCTGATAAAACAGGCCGATGCCGATCAAAACCGCGCCAAGGCCGATGAAGGATAGTGCCCGTAGCACGCCTTCAAGCTCCGACATGTCGAAGATGAAGACTTTCAGCACGGCGATCGCGATCAGCGCGGCCGAGGCAATGCGCAGCACCTGCGATTTCAACCAAACGCCGGCTGTGAGTAACGCCACGCCGATGACCAGCCAGAGCGCCGAGTAAGTGTAGGTCTCCAGTTGGCCAAGCCCGCTCCACAGGCCGATGAATTCGCCCTTGAACAGGCGCCTCACCGACAGCGTGGCATAGGCGAAGGCAAGCACTGCGGCCACCAGAGCCAGCATCTGCGTATACCATTTCGGCCGCTTGTCCCTCGCATAGAGCGCCAGCCCGCCGGCGGCCGCCGCCGGCAGGAGATAACCAAGGAACAACAGGTTGAACACCGGGATCTGGCCGGTCGATTCGTCTGACAACAACGGGTTCAGCACCACGAAGTGCCTGACAACGATGAAGGCGACGGAGACCACGCCGGCGGCCATCGAACCGTAGCGCAGCACCGAGCTTGGCGAGCGGATGTCGATGGCGACGAGGATGGCGCCGGCGCCGATGGCGATCAGCGTGTAGATCGACTGTTCAGCGAGCGTCATGGCGCCGGTGTCGATGACGCCGCCATGCATGGCATGGCGCACCAGCATGGCGAGCGTGAGCAGCGCAAACAGCGCTGCCGCCGCTTCCATGGCGAGGCGTGGCCGGCCATTGGTGGTGCGGGCGAGCTGCCAGGCGGCAAAGCCGAAGGCGAGCGCCGGCACGCCGTAGCCCGGCAGCAGCCAGTTGAACACCGGTGTCGTCGACAGGAACTCGGCGCCGACAATAGTCGGGTCGAAGGCGACGCGGCCAAGCACCGCGATTACCGCGCCGACCGAAATCCAGCCGAGCACCGGATAGGAGCGCCAGCGCGTGGCCAGCGCCGGCACGATGGCCGCCGCACCGAGCAGGATGGTGGTCCAGCCGGAATCGAAAGCCATATGCAGCATCAAGAGCCCGGCGATGGCCGCGCCGCCCAGGGCAAACGACACCGCGATACCGCCCTTGAGCGGCGGCTCTTCTGCCCGCGCGATCCACTCGCCGCCGGCGGCGAAGACCGCGACCAGCAGTACTGCTGCGGCAGCGTAGACAAGGTCGCGGTCGAGATTGCCAAAGGTGAACCAGAGTGCCAGCAGGATGACCAGCGGCACGATGACGCCCCACGCCGCCCATGAGGCCGCGCGGATTTGCGTCCCGGCGGCGAACCTGCGCGCGGCCCAGAAGCCGGCGCCGATGAAGACCAGGCCAAGTGCGATGCCGATGCGCAATGTCAGCGCATTGGACGTGGCCAAGGGCAGTCCATCGACGCCCAGGGCACCGCCCGAAAAATCGGAAGCGATCGAGGTTGGCGGGATGATGCCGAGATAGATCAGCACCGTGACCAGTCCGGCCGCATAGAGGAGCGGCAGCGCCAGCGGACGATAGAGCGCGACGGCCACCATTGCGGCGATCACCACGGCGCCCGGCAAGGCATAGCCGGCGGCGGCAAAGACCGGGTCGACCGACAGGCCCAGCGCCGAAAATGCGACGAACAGACCAGGCACGATGGACGGCCAGTCGAAAGCCCCGGCTGGCCCGGCTTCATCGCCACGGCGAGCGAGCCAGACAAGGGCGAGCACGGCCAGTGTGACGGCGTCGATGAACAGGATGGCAGAGAGGTTCGCTCCCGGTGCATCGGTCATGTAAAGGATGGTCCAGACACCGGTACCGAAAAAGGCCGCCGCCATCAGCGACTTCCAGTCGCGCATGCGGGCGATGACGCCAGTGGCGGCGAGCACGATCGCGAGATAGCCGAACAGCGCCCAGGGATTGGGCGCCTGCGAGGCGATCAGCACCGGGGTCACCATGGCGCCGACGAGGCCGATGCCGGCCAGCGCCTGGCCATGGACCAGGGCTGCTGCGATCGTCGCCACGCCGATGGCGCCGAGCAGCGTGAAGGCGAGCGCCGGGCCAATGAAGCCGTAAATGCCATGCGCGGCATAGACGGTGCCGAACAGGATGAAGGCACCGGCGGCAGTCAGGATCGCTGGAATATAGGCGCCGGCAACGCCTTGCACCGGCACTTTGAAGCCGGTGCGGCGGATGAACTCGCCGCCGGCGACCAGCACAAGGCCGAGCACGCCGGCCATGGTCAGCCGCACCCCGGGGCCGAAAATGCCGGCCTCGATGGTGTAGCGGATCAGGAACAGGCCGCCCAGCGCCAGCGCGATGCCGCCGACCCAGACCGCCCAGCGAGTGCCGAGCGCCGTTTCGACGTCGGATCGGCGGGCGGCTTTCGCCGCGGCAGGTTCCGCTGCTTTCGGCGCCGCCTCGCTTGGCGCCCATGGCCCGGACACGACCTCACCGGTTGGGGGTTCCACCTCTGTATCCAGCGCCTGCGCGGCGACCGACTCGCTTACCACTGGTGGGGTGATATCGGCCGCGGCCGCTACGGCCGGAACCACATCGGCGGGCGCGGCCTGTTCGGACGGCTTGGCCAAGGGCGGCACGGCACCCGAAAGCACCAGGCTGCGCAGCGCGCCAAGCTCGCGCTCGACCAGGCCGATGCGGCTCTGCTGGCGCGAAATGATGACGAACAAGGCGATGATGGCGACAAGGCCGATCAGGCTTTCAAACATGGCGGTTCCCCCAAACCAGGCCAGTTTTCACTGACGTTCAGTCTCACTGACACTCAAATGCGGTGGCCAAACGGCCACAAAACTCAACGCGCTGCCAGATTGGCGGCCGGAAAGATCGAGCATGTTTCGGTGCCGAAAGCCAGCAACTTGCCGCCGGCATCCTTCAACGTCGCCTCCGACACCGCCAGCGTGCGGCCTTTGTGAACAACCTTGCCCTCGCAGACCACCTCGCCCGTCTTCGGCGTGATCGGCCGCGTCAAATTCACCTTGAACTCAGCCGTCGTGTAGGCCTCGCCCTTCTCGAGCAGCGTCTGCACGGCGCAGGCCAGTGCCGAATCGAGCAGCGTCGCCGCCCAGCCGCCATGCACGCTGCCCAGCGGGTTGAGGTGGCGCTCGTTGGGCACACCACGGAACACGGCATGGCCTTCCGACACTTCGGTCAGCGAGAAGCTGAGCTGGAAGGAGATCGGCGGCGCCGGATACTTGCCGTCGACGATGCGCTGCAGCAGCTCAAGACCAGTGTATTCCAGGATGTCGGCATGCGGAATGGTGCCGAGGCCAAGCGGCGAGACCCGGCCGGGATAAAGTTCGACTTCGCTCATGTGATGATTTCTCTGGCCGCGTCCTCGCCGGCAATGGCCTTGCCGCGCGCGTGGTGCTTGCGCAAGGCGGCAAGGAAGCCGGCGCGAGCGTCGGGCGGCTCGATGCCGCGCGGCTCATAGACGTGGCGGGTGAAGAAGAAGCCGGTCAGCCGGAAGGCGTCGTCGACCGCTGCCGCATCGGCGCGCAGGCCGGAGCCGCGCTGCAGGAAGGCCGGCAGAGCCAGCATCTTGTCGCGCCATGGCAAGCCTGCTTCGCGCGATACCGCGCGACCCGATTTTGGCGAGACATAGGCAAGATCCTGCCGCGTGCCGGTCGCGGCGCATTGGCTGAGATCGAG
>NZ_RZQG01000244.1:0-7208 GCF_003998635.1 Mesorhizobium sp. M7D.F.Ca.US.004.03.1.1 | reverse complement strand
TTTCACCAGTGCGCAGCACCGCAAGGTCGCTGTCGACGAAGGCCTGGCCATCCGGCCCGAAGATCTCGATGTCGGTCTTGCCGGTAGCCTCTTCCTTGCTGAAGCCAGTGAGATCGCACCAGCCCTTGTTGACGTAGAACTGCCTGAGGTCGGAACGCTTGGCGTAGATCGACACCGGCACATTGTCGATCAGGCTGCGGAACACCTCGTTCTCGCGCATGCTTTCTTCCAGCGCGCGCTCGCGCGCCTTGACGTCGGTGATGTCGGTGCTGGAGCCGACCAGATGCACCGATCCGTCCAGCGCCACCAGGCGGCTCTTGCGCGTCATCAATTGCCTAACCGTGCCGTCGCGATGGGTGACGGGTTCCTCGACCTCCCTGACGGCACCGGTCACGGCGACTTGCGTGTCGTCATGGCTGTAGCTGTCGGCGTCCTGGGCACCGAACAGCTGGCGGTCGGTGCGGCCGATGACATCCTCCTTGGTCAAGCCTGTGATCGCGCACCAGGCCTTGTTGACGAATTCGATGCTCAGGTCCTGCGCCTTGATGAAGGCGGCCACCGGCAGTTCGTCCAGCACGTGGCGGAACAGGTCGATCTGGCGCATCGAGTCGCGCAACGCCGCCTCGCGGCTCTTTAAATCCGTGATGTCGACGCGCACGCCGATGAACGTGCCGTCATCGGTGCGCATGTCGTAGACCTGGTACCAGCGCCCATCGGCATTGAGGCGCTCGTAGGACGAATTTGGCAGACGGTAGCGCGCCAGCACGCCGTCCGACCAACGTTCGGTATCGACCTCGTAAAGCTTGTCGAGCTCGGTATCGCCACACGAGCGGAAATAGCCGACCGAATGGCCGAACTCCAATGCTTCGCGGAAGGTGCGGCCGGGCTGCCAGAACGGCTTTAGCGCCGGCAGCGTGTCCTGCAGCTTGCGGTTGGCGAAGACGAACTTATCGTCGCGGTCGTAGATGATGACGGCGGCCGGCAAGGATTCCAGCACGCTGGCGAGATGCTTGCGCGCATCTTCAGCTTCGGTCTCGCGGCGCTTCATGTCGGAAATGTCGAACAGGAAGCCGGCAACGTAGTTGCGGCCACTGGCCATGCCGACGCGGCTCTTCCTGACGATGCGCGAGCGGCTGGCGCCATCGGCCTCGAAGTTCTCTTCCACTTCGTAGGCGCGTCCCGTGGCAAGCACGTCCCGTTCGCTCTGTTCGAAAAGCGCGGCGTCGTTCGTTGTGAGGAAATCGCCTCCAGGCTTGCCGAGCATGGCTTGCGGCGTCTGGCCAAACAGAGCGGCGAACGCCTCGTTGACGAAGACGAAGCGCAGATGGTCGTCCTTGACGAAGATCGGATCCTTGACGGCATTGATCACCGCTTCCGCCAGTCGCGCTTTCTCCAGCGCCTCGGCAAGTTCGGCCTCGCGGTCTTTCATGTCGGTGACGTCGACATAGGAGATCAGACGCTTGCCGCCGGCCAACGGTGCCGTCGACGATATCAGCGTGCGGCCGTCATTGCGCGGGAACTGCCGCGATCCAGCGGTCCCGGCCCTGATTTCCGCTTCGCGCTCGGCCATGTGCTGCTGCCATGTCGCGTCGTCGGTGCCATATGGATCGACATCACGGCTGGCGCCCATAAGATCGCGGAAGCTGCAGCCGATCTCGGCGCGCCGGGCATCGATCTGCCAGAAATCGTAAAAGGCACGGTTGATGACTTCGGCGCGCATATCGGCATCGAGGACGAGGACACCGATCGGCATCTGGTCGACCATGGTGTGGAGATTGGCGAAGGTCTCGGCGATCTTGGCGTTGGCGCTCTCGATCTCGGCATCGCGGTTCTTGATCTCGGTGACCTCATAATAGGTCAACAGCCGCTTGCCGCCGGACAGCGCCGTCACCGAGAACATCATCGTCCGGCCGTCGGCATGGGGAAACTCGCGTGGCGCGACGGAGCCGGCGCGAATCTCCTCGATGCGGGTGGCGAGGTAGCGCTGCCATTGCTGTTCGTCGATGTCGCCATAGATGCCGTTACGGCGGTTAAGTTCCATCAACAGGCTGAACGGAGCGCCGACGGTGACAGCGCCGTCCGGGATCCTGGAGAGGTCGCGATAGGCCTTGTTGACGATCAGCGTGTCGAGCCTGGCGTCGAGGAGCACGACGCCCATGTGCATGGCGTCCATCGTCCGCTCGAGATCGACCAGATGCCGGTCGGGTTCGCCGACCGTCGACGGTCCCTGCCCCGGACTTTTGAAGGCGCTGGCCAGTGCCGTAACGTTGCGGCCGATGCCGCGATAGCCGGCAAATCTTCCCTCGCCGTCGAACCTTGGAAAGCCTGATGTCAAAACCCAGCGGCAATCGGCGCGGCCACCCTTGAGCTCATAGACGAAGTCGCGAAAAGGCCGGTGCGCCTGCAGATCCTCCAGATGCGCGGCGCCACTGCGGTCGCCGTTCAGGACCTGGTTGAGGAAATCGAAGCGGAACCGGCCAAGCACGTTTGCCGGATCGATGCCGGTGGCTGCCTGATAGTTTTGCGAAAGCCAGGAGAAGCGCAGCTCGGCGTCGGTCTCCCAGACCCAGTCCGAACCGGCTTCGACGAGTTGGCGAAGCGCATCGTTCGAATCCATGCAAGCGGCGGACGACGACGCATCATCGCCATGCGCTGTGGGTTTGCGAGGCCCGCGCTTGCCGCGCGCGCCAACTGTTTCATCCGCTTCCGCCATGCCGTCCCCACCCCGAAAACCAAGGCCGAACCCTCCTCCGCGGTTCGTCGGCGGAATGTGCCCGAGAAGCATTAACGATCCGCTAACCTTAACGCCCGGTTAGACATATCGGCCGACACGGCCTGCGTTGTTCCGCCCCGGTTGTCGGCGGGGTCGAAGCCGCTATATAAGCACCGGCAGGGGTATTGCTGATGCTTGGACGGATTGTGCCTTTTTTCATGGGGCTAGCGCTGCTTTTCGGCAGCGGCTGCTCGCGCAGTTATGACGGGACCGTCGTCATCCCGAGACCGCTCGATGTCCGGCGTTTCTGGGATCGTCCGCCAGCGAATGTCAACTATGGGCCATCCGAGGTCGAAAACGGCGCCTTTCCGGTAGCGCCGCAGCCGCCGAGGCGGTTTTCAGAGCGCCGGGTCATGACGCATGCCGCGCCGCCCAGACGGCACCAGACGAGGCTACCCGCGTCAGCGTCCCTGTCTGCCCCGGCAAAACCACTCACATGCAGGAACGTCAGCGAACCCGGCAAGAGGGCTCGCATGCTCTGCGACTAGAGCAGGATCCCTGGAAGGGGAACTGGTTTCGGATAAGAAGAAAACGATTGGCAAATAGCTTTCGGTGGGCCTGCGTTCACAGCGAGGCGGCGCCCTTTTTCGGCTCTTTCGCACCGAGCTTGTCGAGTGCAAGACGAACCTGGCGCAGATCGTCCTGCCAGCCATCATCGTCGCCCATCGGGCTCTCCGAGGCGGCCCGCTGAAGCCCGCGCGCCTCGGATTCAATCCCGCGGAGTTCAGCGATTTTCTGTTCGGCGGTCAGGGAGCCGTCTTCGACGATCTCCAGCACCCGCATTTCCCTGAACGTGGCCATGGCGTTTCTCCTGGCTGATGTCGATCACAACGCCGTGAGCGCCCCTCTGTTCCAGGCAGATTTCAGGATCCAGCCGGATCGCAACAGGCTTGCGGCAGCCGGTCATCCGCAAATGGTGCTCAGTCGGCAGGGAAGAAGGCCGGGCCGACCACACGCACCGCCCGCTTGCTGGCCTCGATCGACTGGTGCTGGGCGGCGCCCTGGGCTTCGGCATCGGGCACCGGAACGGCTGCAACGGTGCTAAGATCCGGGGTGCCAAGATCCGGCTTTACCGTCGGCAGCGGAATGATGGCGTTGCTCATGTCGGCGGGGGTCACCGTCCTGGCTCGCAGTTCGGTGACCCGCTGGTAGTAGCGCTTGACGTCGCATGCCTTGAAACTCGCGTCATCGCGGTATCTGAAGGCCGCCGGCAGCTCGGTATACGGCTTGCGCGTATCGAGCGCGACCATCTGGTCGGTTTCGAGGCTGGCGTCGCTCAACGTGTAGAGGTCGACGCTGGGATCATCACAGATGTAACGGCACTGATCGGCCGTCTCCTTCAGATCGCCGCTGGCCGCGAATTGCGACTTTGGCGCCGGGAAGAAATACCCGTCCGACAGGCGCACGCAAAACAGCATCGCATTGCCGCCGAGCGTGGCCCCCGCCGATTGGGTGCCGGGCGCGGCGCGCGCCGGCCGTTGCTTTGCAGAAGGCGCGCAGCCAAGCGCGACGAAGCGCGCCTGCAGGCCCGATGTGTCCCGGTCCGAATTCGCCGCGGCAGCGATCCGGCGCTGCACATCCGCGCGGCTCCTGGCAAGATCGGCGCAAGCGTTGAAGAGGCCACCGAGCGAACTTTTCGCCGAGCACTGTCGCTGTCTCTCGATAGTCTGGATGGCGGCAAGTTGCCGGCGCAGCTGGCCAAGCTCCGGGCTCGCCCCGCCGCTGCGGCCGGCCGAAAGCAACTGGCTTCTGATCGCGCCGCAGCTGTCCGCGTAGGACGAAAGCGTACCGAACAAAACCACCGCCAGCGATATCAGCACGATCATCATGAGAGGCCAGAAACGGATCATCGGGACGACTTGGTCCTTGTTGCAGAGAACCTGGAATTACAATCCTTGACTTCGGCAAGTTTCGGCTAAATAAGTAACACCTAATTTCTACAAGCTTTTCAACCTGAAGAGATTTTCGCCTGGTGTATTAAGTCGCCTCATGTAAATTGGATATTACATTTTTATTTCAAGATTGAGACGAACTCCAAAACAATGTGGCAAGCCCCACGATCGCCGAGAGCCACGGCGCAACGGGCCGGAGTCAATCCGGCGTTACCGCCATGTGCTTTTGAAACCTTTGCCCGGTCTCCGGCGTTGAATGGCCAAAGGAGAACGCAGATGTCGATCCACTTCACTGTCTCCGACCTGACAAGAAACCTGTTTCACTCGCTGGGGCTGGATCACGAGCGCGCACCAAGGCCTCTCAACCCCGAGCAAAGCCTGTTGCTGGAGTGCTATCTGGCCGGCCAGGTTCCGGAATCGGCCTGGAACGACTACGTCTTCGAGACGCCCGATCTTGCCCGGCACGCCAAGGCAAGGCGCAGTCACCACTGAGCCGTGCAGCACGGGCCAAGCGCATCTTGGCAATGCGGCTTGCGCCGCTCGTGAGCTACTTGGGAGAGGCAAATTGCAACGTGAACACGTTGCCGGCGATCCCTTGCGCCAGCTTCGCTGAGAAGGTCAGGGGCAGGCAATTCTGCAAGGCCGTAGTTGCGGCATCGACAAACGATTTTTTCGCCTTGGCATCGCCATCCACCTTGATGGCTGTCGGCCTCGGTGGGCCGATCAGCGTGCCGTCCCGCTTGAAGCTGAAGCTCAAGGTAACGCTGGCAGTTCCGGCATCCGCCGGCGGCGTCCAGCATGCCTGGATGGCAGCCCCGACATCGTTCATGGTGTTCAGTTCAGCCGCATCTGAAGTATGAATGGCGCTCGCCAGCATCACGCCCGCAACCGCAACCCGCCTCACAACGCTTTTCATCGCCAGCCCTCATCTCGCGCCTGACCGACAATCCATGCCGGACTGTCAAAATGGATGGTAGGGCCAACGCCGGCAATGACAATATCTCTCCGCAAAAGTTGACGCCAAAAAAGCGACAGCGGACGAGGCTTGCGTGGCCCGATCGCTGCTCGACCGCGCCCCGGCAATAGAGCAATTCCAGGAAAAGTATGAAACGGTTTTCCGTCCCGGAATTGCGTCAACAAAGAGATGGCGTGCGAAAGCAAAAAAGGCCGGCATTGCGCCGACCTTTCCTATCGCTACGACGTTCTGCGCCAGTACATCCGTGGTCGCGGGCCGAAAGCGAATTGCCTCCAGTAGACAGGGCTTTGGTTAACGAATCCTTAAGCTGAGGCCTTGGCCTGCGACTTCACATAGGCGATGTAGCCGCGCACGTCGCCGGCCGGCTCGCTATAGGCCTTGCCGAGCTTCTTCTCGACCGCTGCCACATAGTCTTTCGCCCATTTGGGCAGAGGATAGTCGATGACGGCCAGGAATTCGAGCGTCGCCGCCAGGCGAATATCGGCAATGGACGGGTTCTTGCCGCCGATGAACGGCTTGCCATCCCTGAAGAAGGAGTGAAAGACCTCCAGCGGCTCGGCGATCGCGGCCATCGCCGCCTTCTGGGCTTCGGACTTCCTGTCGGGGTGGGCGTCGCTGTGGCCGACCTCGCCGGCATATTGCGGAAAGCCGAGGAACGGATAGGTGGCGCGCGCCACATAGGGGTAGAGCGTACCGACCAGGTAGAACATGGCGCTGTCGATCATCGCCCGCTTGGCCGGCGCCTTGGGATAGAATTTCTCCAGCCCGTGCTTGTTGGAGAGGTATTGCATGATGGCGCAGCTTTCCCACAACACGCCTCTGGGAAGGCCCTTGTCCTCGATCATCGGCGTCAAATGGGCGGGGTTCCGCGCCATGAATTCCGGCGAACGGGTGTGGCCCCAGGCATCGGTCTCGGCGGTGTCCAGCCCGGCCGCGCGCGCGAACACCCGGACAGTCATGTTGTTGACGCTGGGCTTCAGCATGCTGAGCTTCACGGCCGGTTTCTTCGCCGGCTTCGCCTTGGCCTTGGGCGCGGCTTTTGCCGTCGCCTTCACGGCGGGCTTGGCGGCTGCCGGCTTTGCCGCAGCTTTCGCCGCCGGCTTGGCGGCTGCCTTGGCGGCTGTTTTCTTCGCACTCTTCGTCGCTGTCTTGGCCATCTTGTTCCTCCCTCTGGTTTGTTCAGTATGGGTTCTTCGCTGCCCGGTCGTCAGACAAGGTTGCGCGCGAACGCTCGACGAGCGCCTGGATCGCATCGGCCAGATGCACTTCCGCGATATTGTAGTCGCCGCGCGCGACCCGCAGCCTGTGTGCTTCCATCAGCACGTCGGCATGGGTGAAGCCCGCCGGCGGCTCGAAGCGGTAGGAGGCGAGCTCGATCAGCAGGCCGAGCGGATCCTCGAAATAAATCGAATCCATGAAGCCGCGATCCTTGACGTCGCTGTGCTTGATGCCGCGCTCGTCAAGCCGGGCGACCGCCTGCAGGAAGGTCACGCGCGACACCGAAAAGGCGATGTGGTGGACACAACCCGGATCGGTAGGCGTGCGCCGCTTCTCCGGCGTGCGACTC
>NZ_RZQG01000243.1:0-7213 GCF_003998635.1 Mesorhizobium sp. M7D.F.Ca.US.004.03.1.1 | reverse complement strand
ACCTCGAACCGCGCTTCGACATCACCGAGATCGAGAACCAGCCCGAGCGCCTCGATCGCCAACTGCTCGATGTGATGCTGTCCAAGCACGCCAGCGGACTTTGCGTGCTGGCGGCACCGACGCATCCGTCGGAAATGCGCTCGTTCAAGACCGATGTCGTGGTGCGCATGCTGGATCTCGTTTCGGCCTATTTCGACAATGTCGTCATCGACATGCCGCGCACCTGGTTTCCATGGACGGAGACGGTGCTGCTCGGTTCCAACAAGCTCTACATCGTCGCGGAGATGACGGTGCCGTGCCTGCGCCATACGCAGCGGCTGATCCAGGCGGTCTACGAGACCGCCGGCAAGGAGGTGAAGCCGAACGTCATCGTCAACCGCTTCGAACAGAAGATGTTCGACAACGGCATCAAGCAGGCGGACGTCCAGGAAATTCTCGGCGAGCATTTCGTCGGCGGCATCGCCAACAACTACCGGCTGGTGCGTGAGGCGGTCGATCGCGGTGTGCCGCTGCACGAGATCGATCCGAACGCCAATGTCATTAATGATCTGAAGAAGATCATCCTGCCGGAGGAAGCGGTCCCAACCCGAGCGAAATCACGCTCGCTGTTTGGCATGGGCCGTGGATTGCTGAAGAGGAAAGCCGGATGACCAGCCGCTTCTCCACTTTGCAGAACCGCGATGCGCGTCCGCAACGCTCTGCCGAGCCCATGCCAGTCGCCCATCATGCCGTCGTCATTCCGACGAACCGAAAGGCTTTGCCGGCGCTGCGTCAGGCTTTGCCGGCAAAGCCTGACGCAGCGCCGGCAAAGAATGCCAACAAGGTGCTCGATGCGCGCGTGCGCATCCACCGGCTGCTGCTCGAGGAGATCAATCTCGTCGCGCTGGAGCGTTTGCCCAAGGATGAGATGCGCCGGCAAGTGCATGATTTCGTGTCGGAAAAGACCAAGCAGGAGCGGATGGCGATCAACACCGTCGAACTTGATGCGCTGGTCGACGACATCGTCGACGAGATGGTCGGCCTCGGCCCGCTCGAGCCGCTGCTCAAGGACCCCGACATCAACGACATCCTGATCAACGGCCACCTGAACTGCTTTGTCGAAAAGAAGGGCAAGCTGCAGCCGGTCCATATTCCGTTCAAGGACGAGGCGCATCTCTTGCGCATCGTCAACAAGATCGTTGCCGCGGTCGGCCGTCGCGTCGACGAATCGCAGCCGATGGTCGATGCTCGCATGCTGGACGGCTCGCGTTTCAACGCGGCCATCCGTCCGGTTGCGGTCGATGGACCACTGGTGTCGATCCGCAAGTTCTCCAAGAACAAGCTCGGCCTGCACAAACTGGTTGAATTCGGTGCCATCACCCAGAACATGGCCGAAGTGCTGGCGGCGGCGGTGCATGCCCGCAAGACGACGATCATTTCGGGCGGCACCGGTACCGGCAAGACGACCATGCTCAATGCGCTGTCGGCCTTCATTCCGGAAGATGAGCGGCTGATCACCATCGAGGACGCGGCCGAGCTGCAATTGCAGCAGCCGCATGTTGCGCGCATGGAAACACGTCCGGCCAACATCGAAGGCCATGGCGAGCTGAAGCAGCGCGACCTGGTCAAGAACGCGCTGCGTATGCGCCCCGACCGCGTCATCCTCGGCGAGTGCCGCGGTGAGGAAGCATTCGACATGCTGCAGGCGATGAATACCGGTCACGAAGGGTCGATGGCGACCATCCATGCCAACACGCCGCGCGACGCCATCTCGCGGCTTGAGCAGATGCTTGGCATGACCGGCATGCCGATGACGGTGCAGTCGATCCGCAGCCAGATCGCCAGCGCGCTCGACCTGATCGTCCAGCTGACGCGCCTGTCCGACGGCAAGCGCAAGGTGACCAGCGTCGCCGAGGTGACCGGCATGGAAGGCGATGTCATCCAGATGCAGGAGATCTTCCGCTTCGTGCGTACCGGCATGGAGGCCGACGGCAAGATCCTCGGCTACTACGAGGCGACCGGCATCCGGCCGCGATTCCTCGAGGATCTGCGCGCCATGGGCATCGAATTCCCCGGGCGATATTTCGAACCCGGCCGGCCGCAGGAGTAGCCAAGTGTTCGACGGGCTCAGCGCGATCTACGTCGTCTATGCCGCGGCTGCCCTTACCGGCATCCTGATCGCCGAGGCCTGCTACCTGCTTTATGCCGGCCGCAGCGACAAGCGCACCGCCATCAACCGGCGCATGAAGCTGCAGGAACACAAGATCAGCCAGGAGCAGGTGCTCGTCCAATTGCGCAAGGAGCGGGGCCTTGACGCTGGCACGCCGCTGTTTTCGCCGGACCGGTTCCGCGCTCTGCGAACCCAGTCGGGCATGATCATGCCGCTGTCGAAATTCCTGATGATCACCTGCGGTGTCGCATTCGCCGCTGGTCTGGTCGCCATCTGGTACGGCTTGCCACCGCTGATGGGACTTGTCCTGTTTGTGGTGCTTGTGCCGGTGCTGCCGGTGCTGACGTTGCGTTTCAAGCGCAAGCGCCGGCTGAAGCGGTTCGGCATGCAGCTGCCGGAGGCACTGGAACTGATCACGCGTGGCCTGAAGGCCGGCCACCCAGTGCCGGTGGCGATCGCCATGGTCGCGCGCGAGATGCCGGACCCGATCGGCACCGAGTTCGGCGTCATCGCCGACGAAGTGACCTATGGCTCCGATCTGGTTTCGGCGCTGAACTCGCTGTTCGACCGGGTCGGACAGGAGGATCTGCCGCTGTTCGTCACCGCCGTCTCGATCCAGACCAGTTCGGGCGGCAATCTGCGCGAGATCCTCGACGGCCTGGCGACGACAATCCGCGAGCGTGGCAAGCTGCGCCGCAAGGTGCGCGCCATTGCGACAGAAGGCCGAATGTCGGCCTACATCCTGACGGCGGTGCCGGCCTTGCTGTTTGCCGCCATCATGGCGCTGATGCCGAGCTTTTACCGCGACGTCTGGGGTGAGCCGAAGACCTGGTACCTGCTTGGTGGGTCGATCACCTGGCTGATGCTGGGCAATTTTATGATGTTCAAGATGTCGAATTTCAAGTTCTGACATGCAGGGCTTCATCGAATTCCTCGCCTCGCTCGCCCCGACCTCGTTGATGCCGGTGGCCATCCTGCTGCTGGCCGCGGGCGCTGCCGCTGTTGCATGGCCTATGATGGCGGCGAAGGGCGATCGCAATGAGGTCATGCGCCGGCTCAGGGTCGACAACGGTCCCCTGGCCGCAAAGCCCGAGCCGGTGCAGAAGAAGAATACCGGCGTCGTGCGCGAGAAGGCGGTGAAGCGGGCGCAGGAATTCTACGCCAAGAGCGATCCGGAAAATGTCGCCCGGCTGCGCATGAAGCTCATCCAGGCGGGATATATGGAGCCGCGCGCTGTCGGCATGTTCTTCCTGATCCGGTTCACCGCGATGATCGGCACGGCAATCGGCGTGTTTGTGCTCAACCGGTGGATGGCCAGCCCGGACGCGACAATGGCCAGCCGCTGGACATTCGTCATCCTGTCGGGAGCGGCCGGCTATTTCCTGCCTGGCCTGGTGCTGAGCCAGAAGGTGCGGGAACGCAGGCGTGAGTACCGCAACGGCTTTCCCGATTTCATGGACCTGATGATCGTCTGCTCGGACGCCGGCATGAGCATGGAGGCCGGCATCGAGCGCGTCTCGAAGGAACTCGCCAAGACCTATCCGGCGCTGAGCCAGAACCTGCAGCTGGTGTCGCTGGAGCTGAGGGCCGGGCGCAGCCTTGACGATGCGCTGAAGGCGCTCGCCGACCGCCTCAGCCTGGACGAGGTGCGCTCCTTCGCCACGCTGCTGCAACAGTCCAAGGAACTCGGCACCAGCCTGTCAGGAGCGCTGCGCGTCTTTTCCGACGATATGCGCCACAAGCGCATGTCGCTCGCCGAGGAAAAGGCGCACGCCCTGCCGGCCAAGATGTCGGTGCCAGTAGTGGTGTGCATCCTGCCGGTGGTGTTGATGATTGCGGCGATTCCAGTCATCGTCAAAATGACGGGGCACTAGCGAGCGCCCCACGAAAGCCCCAGCAGGGCTGACAGCCCATTATTCTGCCCGCATTCTGCCCCTGCGACGTGAGAAGCCCATGCGAATGCTGTTGCGTATTCTGTTCCTCGGCCTCGCCGCCGCCGGTCTGTCGCCCGCCTGGGCAGTGGCGGGCGATTGCAGCGATGCTGCCGCCTTGATGCAGCAGGCCTATCCCAAGGCTCGAAAGAGCGCCGACGGCGCCTCGTTCACGCTTGAACCCCATATCAGCATCGCCCTGGCGGATGCCGATTCGCCATTTGTCCTAGTCTGCAAGATATGGCCCGCCCATGACGATCTGCTGTTGGTCGCGGTGCCGCTGATCGACAGCACCCAATCCAGCGACGATGGGCATGTCGGCGATATCGAGCTTCTGGTCGTCGACAGGAACAGCCTCCAGGTGCGCCAGCGCCTGCTCCAGCCCAGGCTGATCACCGACGATGCCATCGCCATCCGCAAGATCGAACTCGATACCGGCCGCTATAGGCTGGCGCCCGAGGTCAGTGCCTTCGGCCTGCGCATCGAAATCGCGAACCATTCGCAGGCCAACCCCTTCAGTGAAACCGACCTGCGGCTCTATGCTGTCGCCGGCGATGCCTTACGGTCGGTGCTCGACGGCCTCGTCGTGGCCGGCAATGGCGGCGAAGGCGATGCCAGTTGCGCGGGATCCTTTCATTCGACCGAAGTCAGCCTGGCAATGAGCCCGACGAGCCATCACGGCTATCACGACATTTCGGTGGCCGAGCGGACGGATACCGACAACCCATCTCCCGACAAGGATGGCGAGTGCCAGTCCCATCCCGGCCAGTCGGTGAACCGGACCTACCGGCTGCGCTATGACGGCAGCCGCTACCCGGTTCCGGAGGCGCTCAAGGTCATGGGGCCGTGAAAGGCCGCTAACGACCTTGCTGCAGGGATTCTCTTCGAAATAACTCTTCGTCTTGTGCCTGGTGGTTAATGGCTGGTGTGCCCGAAACCAAATTTTGGTGACGTTTCGGCACCAAAGTTTAAGCGTCGCTGATATAATGTGTCTCCTGAAGAACGACCCGGCAAATCGGGCGATGAGGCAGGGGCATGCGTCACAGTAAGTTCACGGCAATGGCCGCGCTGGCGGCCGTCTTGATGATGTCTGGCTGTACGTCGAGTGGCGTCGACACGACCAAGACCACCGCTATCCAACCGGCGGCAAAAGACATCGACACCTCCGATCTGGCGCAAGGCAAGGCGCAGTTTCGCGACGCCAATTACGGCCTCGCCGAAAAGCACTTTCGCAAGGCCGTCGAGTTGAAGGCCGACAATGCGGAGGCCTGGATGGGGCTCGCTGCTTCCTATGACGAACTCGGCCGCTTCGACTTCGCCGACCGTGCCTACGGCCAGCTTTTGAAAGTCGCCGGCCGCAAGCCGCAGATCGTCAACAACATGGGCTATTCGCAACTGCTGCGCGGCAATCGCAAAAAGGCCAGGGCGCTGCTGCTCGAAGCGAAGGCCGGCATGGTCGATCCCACCGTCGTCAACGCCAACCTCGCTCTCTTGAACAAGGGTTGATCCGGTCGTTGCGTCCCAGGTCCGGTTTCGGGACATAAGGCATCGACGCTTTGTAAACCCTATCGGCAGGTTGCGTCGAAAGATCGGCTGAAAACCATGTCTGAGGACTGCCGCTGACCTAGAATACGGCGTAACCGCCGACGCTCGAGAGGCCCTTGCCCGATATGCTGGACTTCAGTTCGCTCCTGCTCGCAGCCGCGCTGTCGGGCATCTGCCTCAGCGTCACCATGTTTGCGATCTGGTTCACCGCGCCCAAGGCAGGCTTCGTGCTGACGGTGGCGTGCGGCATTCTGGTGCTGGTCGCGCATGTGATCCTGTTCTGGCGATACACCAAGGATCCCGATCTGCTGCTCTGTCAGATCGTGCTTGCGCTGCTCACGCTAGGGTTCCTGATCCTCTGCGTGTCGGCCATGCAATATCTGGGCGTGCACGGCTACAGACGCGCCATTGCACCGGCGCTTGCCGCCATGGCTATCTGTGCCGCCGTGACGTTCCTGGGTCTTGACGGTGTCGGCTTCATCATCACCTACACCACGGTGACGGCGCTGCTGTCGGCGATCGGCGCCATGTTCTGGATCAACGGCAGCCACGATCGCCGCATCCTGCTGGTGGTTTCGTTTCTGAGCGGCACCTGCGCGGTGTCGTTTGCGCTCTGCGGCGTGGTTCTGCTGACCAAGGGGCAATGGACGCTCGCCGTCGCGCCCGATAACTGGGCCGAACGGCTGAATTCCGTCGTGGCGGTGGCCTGCATGACCGGGCTCGGTGCATTGACGCTCTCCCTCCACCATCTGCAGGCGCAGATCGAGCTGAAGGCGGAGACCATGACCGACCCACTCACGGGGTTGATGAACCGGCGAGGGCTGATGTCGCTCTACGGCGAGCGGAGTTTCGGCCCGTTCATGTCTATCGTGATGTTCGACCTCGACCACTTCAAGCGGACGAACGATGTCTATGGTCACCCGGTCGGGGATCAGGTCTTGTGCCGTTTTGCTGCTGTCATCAAGAGATACGCCAGGACCGGCGTCGACGCCTTTCGCCTGGGCGGCGAGGAGTTCGCAATCGTCATGTCGCGGATGACGGACGAAAAGGCCTACGATCTCGCCAGCAAGATCGGCGTTGCCTTCGGCACCGAAATCGTTGCCACCCAACTCGGCAAGCTGCGCAGCACGGTCAGCGGCGGCATCGGCTTTGGCGAGGCAAGCGGCAGCAGCCTGGATAATGTGCTCGCCGAGGCGGACGCGGCGCTCTATGCCGCCAAACGCGCCGGACGAAATTGCGTCATCAGCCGCAAAAGAATGAGCAAGGCCGACCCGGTCGAGCCGGCCTTGCGCTCAGCGTAGTCTGAGAATTTATTCCGCTGCTCCCAGATAGTCCGACAGGGGCGGGCACGAGCAGACCAAGTTGCGGTCGCCGGCGACATTGTCGATGCGTGACACCGGCGGCCAGTATTTGGCTGCCGTGTCGGCGTCGCCGGCGGGATAGGCCGCCTCCAGGCGCGAGTAGGGATGGGTCCACTGGCCGGCCAGCACCTCGGCGGCGGTGTGCGGCGCGTTGACCAGCGGATTGTCGGCCAAAGGCCATTCGCCCTTGGCGACTTTCGCTGCCTCGCCTGCGATGGCGATCATCG
>NZ_RZQG01000242.1:0-7219 GCF_003998635.1 Mesorhizobium sp. M7D.F.Ca.US.004.03.1.1 | reverse complement strand
CAGCGCGGTGGCATCAGGGTTTTTGGCGTTGAAGGTCAGCGCCACCGGCGCTTCGAGAAGCTTGTCCACCGCCCCCTTCCCCGACAGCGACGCGGAAAAAGCCGAGCCGCCGGCCTTGCCTTGCCCGCTCACCGCCAGGCCCGTGGTGCCGTCGCCATTGTCGGCCGCACTCGCCACCAGGTCGACGCGCGCATCCTGGAACAGCTCGGGATAGGCGGCGGCACGGCTCGCCAGTCCCTTGAGCACGGCACTGTCGGGATAATGCTGGGCCGCGACGTCGATCAGCGGCTTCAGGTCGACGGCAACCACCGATGCATCGAGCTTGCCGGTCGGGCTTGCCGGGAAATCCTTGATCCTGCCGGTGGCGCTGATCGAGGCACCGGCCAGCCCGCCCACTGACAGCCGGTCGATTTCGAGCAGTCCGTCGCGCAGCCTCAGTGCGGTATCGACCGTGTCGGCGGTCAGCCCGCCGGCGTTGACCGGCCCAGCCTTGATCTGGAAATCGAGGTCGCGGTCGGCAAAGCGGTTGGCGCCCTTGTCACTGACGAAGATCGAGGCAAAGGCCGCCAGTCCGTCCACATCGAGTTCGCCGCCTTCGAGCCGCATCAGCACCGAAGGCTTGGCGTCGTCGGGCTGGCTGGAATCGATGCGGCCGGAAAACTTCGCCTTGCCCAGGATCAGTTCGAGATCGCTGAAGGCCTGACGCTTCTCCGAGAGCTCGACCTTGGCCTTGAAGCCGGCGGCGGGCAATCGGCGGATCGCCTCGTCGACATCCTTCGACAGCCAGGCGGCAAAGCCTGAGGGTTGCGCCACGGCCAGCAGCAACGAACCGTTGAAGCCGAAATGGCCCTCCACGTTGAGCAGGAGCATGCCATCGGCTTCCAGCGTGGTGCGGCCGGGCAAGGTCGCGGCAAGCGATTTCACCGACCAGCCGCCATCGACCGGCTCGGCGGAAAGATGAACGTCGCGCACCGTGGTGTCGCCGGCCACCACCGCTGGCAGCTTGACCTCGACGGTGCCGGGGATGGTCGGCTTCGGCAGGTCGAGAAGCGCCTGCTCAAATGCCGCGATGCGCTGATCCAGTGTCAGGCCGGCGCCGGCCTCGGCGCCCACCGCCTCGTCGAACTGCACCTGCGCGCCATTGGCCTCGATGGCGAAGCTCGGCTTCAGCCCGAGATCGACCGAGGCCTTGCCGTCGGCGGTGTAGGGGTTGTCGAGCGGCCCGGTCTCGAAGCGGAATTCGTCGACGCCCAACTTCTGGTGGTCGAGGGAAAACTTGCCGTTCAGCCGAAAGCCCGGATCGGGCTTGCCGGCCGAGACCTTCACCGTCTCGCCATCGGTGCCGCGCAGCTCGGCGCTGTTCTTGTCGGCACCGGAGATCTTGAACTGGCCGGAGTAGACGGCGGCCCCATTGACGATGCCCGCATTGCCGTCGGTCTCGATGACCAGCGGATAGGCGTCCGGATCGGCTTTCAGCCGCAGCCGCATCTGCCCGGTGCCTTCGGCCTTGCCCGTGGACGCCGCGATCGTGGCGCGCAACCCGTCCAGCCGCAGCGTGCCGTCCATGCGCCACGGGCCGGCCAGGGACTTGGCCGAGATGGTCGAATTGATCTCGGAAAACAGGTGGCTGCGGCCGCCGGCGGCATGGCGCAGTTCGATCTGCCCTTCCGTCACCGTCAGCTTCTCGATCGAGATCTGGTTGAGGTCGAAGGGCGAGGACGGCCGCATCGCCCAGTCGACCGTGCCGTCATTGGCAATATCGATGGTCGCTTTCGGCCGCACCAGTCGCATGTCGAAGATCAGCACTTCGCCACGCAGGAAGGGCGCCAGTTCCGCATCCATCGAAAACGTTTCGACGGTCATGGCTGGCTGGCCATTGGGGCCGCCGGCAACGGCAACATTCGAGAAGGTCACCGAGGGGAACGGCAGCAGCCTTGCCGTGGCGTCGCCCTGCACGGTCACCTTGCGGCCGAGAATGGCGCTCGCCTCGCGCTCGAATTCGGCGCGGTAGCCGGTCCAGTCGACAAAATACGGCACCACCAGCGCCGCACACAGCACCAGCACAAAAAGACCACCGAAGATCACGAACAGGCGTGCGAGCATCAGCTCCGAACGGGTTGATTGAAATTCAGCCGCACTCTACCCGCATCCGCGTGTCGATAAAGAGGCAATTCATCCAGTGTTGCGCGATCCCTGATGATCTGAAACAAATCCTCGCAAAGCGGAGAATTCGGATGTCTGGGAAGAACTGGGATCGCGTGCCGATCGATGCGCAAAGTATCGACGCTCCGCTGTCGCTTTCGGCGGTCTTTCTTGTCGTCACCGTCGCCAGCGAGCAGAGTGCGCTCGCAAAGGTCGCGTCGGTGCTCGGCGAACTCGACGACCTGGTCAAAAATGTCGGGTTCCGCGACCTTGGCGGCCGCCTGTCGTGCATCGCCAGCATCGGCCACGATCTCTGGGACCGTCTCAGTCCCGGCCGGCGGCCGCTGGAGCTAAAACCGTTCGCGCCGATCAAAGGCGCGGTCCATTCGGCGCCGTCGACGCCGGGCGACCTTCTCTTCCACATCCGCTCAGAACGCCCCGACATGTGCTTCGAGTTCGAGCGCATCCTGCTCGACAGGCTCGGTTCCGGCGTCACTGTTGTCGACGAAGTGACGGGCTTTCGCTATTTCGATGCCCGTGACCTACTCGGTTTTGTCGACGGCACCGCCAACCCGACCGGCCTCGATTTGCCCGCCTCGGCGCTCATCGGCGATGAAGATGCCGACTTCGCCGGCGGCAGCTATGTCGTCGTCCAGAAATATCTGCACGACATGCAGGCCTGGGCGCGCATTCCGACGCCCGAGCAGGAAGCGATCATCGGCCGCACCAAGATCGACAACATCGAAATCGACGATGACGACGCGCCACGCAAATCGCACAAGTCGCTGGCCACCATCGAGGATGCCGACGGCAACGAGTACGACATATTGCGCGACAACATGCCGTTCGGCAGGCCCGGACAGAACGAGTTCGGCACCTACTTCATCGGCTATTCCAGATATCTTTGGGTCACCGAAAAAATGCTGCAGCGCATGTATATCGGCGACCCGCCGGGCGCCTACGACCGGCTGCTCGATTTCTCGACGCCGAACACCGGCACGACGTTCTTCGCGCCAACCCGCCCCATGCTGCAGGCCCTTGTCGAGGACGCGCAGAAGCAACTTCCCGCCGCGCGGTAAAGCGACGGCTGACGGCCTCTATCCGCGAGGATCAGCGCGCGTCACGCTTTGCTTGCGCCACCTTGCCCGCCTTGCGCTGCCGACCGAGTTCCGCCGGCCGGACCAGCTTCGGCGCTCGCTCGTTGGCCACGGCCCGCATGCCCTTGTGAGCCGTCCGCGAATTGTGCGCGGGACCATCCGCCGGCGCACTTTGCTTCATGGCCAGCGCCTTGCGTGCATTCCCGACCAGCGAAACCCGAGCCGCCAATTGGCGCCGCCGTTCGGCCTCGCCATTCAGCCGCCGCATCGCCATGGCCAATGTCGCGAGCTTGACCTGCGAACCGCCATCGGCCTTTGATGGCGCGGCCCCCTTCGGCGCGCCCTTGCCGCGTATCTCGCGCCGGCGCCGGTGCGCTTCGCTCTGCGCCTTGTCGCGCCGCTCGCGCAGCAGCTTGACCAGACCGGCAAGATCGGCGTCGGAAAGCTCCTGCACCGCGGGATGGTGCGATTTCTCCACCAATTCCGTCTCATCGGCGCTCAGCGCGCGCGCCTCTTCCTTGCGTGAAATGGCCATGACGGTCCTCCTCAGCTGGCGCGCCTGTCGGCTCCAGGCTTGCCGTCTGAGGACCCTCGACCCTAATGGTGGCGCGGTCAAGACAAGCAGGGAATCCCCTGACGGATCAATTGCGTCGCCGAAGCCTGTCGAGAAAGTGGCCCGGTCTGACGTGCTGCGCTGGGCGACTGTGTCCAACAGTTTCCATGAGCACGGTCAAAACCGCTCCGTTGTGAAGGCTGGTCGAGAAACTCTCGGCAATGAACTCCAGCGTTGAATCGTGGAACGCCACTATGAAATGCCGGTAGTCTAAAAACAGTTCAGGCGTATGGGATGAATGAACCCGATTGGCCTTTTCCAGGGAAGCGATCCACGACGAATTGCGGACTTCAAATGCCTCGTAGGCCCGCAAGCCCAACGGATAGAGACGATGGCCGCTGATGGCTTCATCGTTCGGCGGGCCGAACTGAAACGCCAGATAAGGATCTGCGGTCAAGACGGCGACGGATTGGTTGCCTGTTACCGATGAAACCGAGCGCGGATTCGTGCCATCGAAGGACGTATCCGGAGCATTGGCGATGTAGGCAACGACCAGTCTGCCTTCATCCGCAAACACATGAGGTAATGGCGCCCGGCCGACGAGGGCGGCACCTCGATCGGCAGCAGGGTTTCGGCAGCCGACATCTAATGGCCCTCGTCCGGCAAAATCTTGCCCGGGTTCATGATGTTTTGCGGATCCAACGCCTGCTTGATCGTGCGCATGATGTCGACGCCGTGGCCGAGCTCGTGACGCAGGAAGCCGATCTTGCCCTGGCCGATGCCGTGCTCGCCGGTGCAGGTACCGTCCATGGCGATCGCCCGCATGTTGAGCCGCGCGACGAATTTTTCCGACAGCGCGATCTCCTTCGGATCGTTGACGTCCATCAGCACCAGCACGTGAAAATTGCCGTCGCCGGCGTGGCCGACGATCGGCGCGATCAGGCCCATCTCGGCGATGTCGGCTTCGGTTTCCAGGACGCATTCGGCAAAGCGCGAGATCGGCACGCAGACATCGGTCGACAGGCCCTTGGCGCCGGGCCGCAGCGTCAGCGACGACCAGTAGGCGTCGTGCCTGGCCTTCCACAGTTTCGTCCGCTCCTCGGCGACGCTGGTCCACAGGAACGGTCCGCCGCCATTTTCTTCCGCGATCATGCCGAAGGTCTCGGCCTGCTCGGCCACGCCGGCATCGCTGCCGTGAAACTCGACGAACAGGCACGGGCTCTCGGGATAGTCCAGTTTCGAATAATTCTTCATCGCCCGCATCTGCAGCGCGTTGACCAGTTCGATGCGCGCCACCGGAATGCCCATCTGGATCGTCGCGATGACCGCGTTGCAGGCCGCCTCGACGCTCGGAAACGGGCAGACGCCGCCGGAGATCGCTTGCGGTATGCCTTGCAGCTTCAAGGTCAGCGAGGTGATGATGCCGAGCGTGCCTTCCGAGCCGACCAGCAGTCGCGTCAGATCGTAGCCGGCCGAGCTCTTTTTCGCGCGCTTGCCGGTCGTCACCGTCTCGCCGTCGGCCATCACGGCGGTCAGCGACAGCACATTCTCGCGCATCGTGCCGTAGCGCACCGCATTGGTGCCGGACGCCCGCGTCGCCGCCATGCCGCCGAGCGAGGCGTTGGCGCCCGGGTCTATCGGAAAGAACAGGCCTGTATCGCGCAGATGCCGGTTGAGGTCCTCACGGGTCACGCCGGGTTCGACGGTGCAGTCGAGATCCTGCGGATTGACCGCCAGAATGCGATTCATGCGCGAGGTGTCGACCGATATGCCGCCGCCCGGCGCATTGGTGTGGCCTTCCAGCGAGGAGCCAACGCCAAACGCGATCACCGGCACCCGGTGCGCGGCACAGGCACGCACGATCTCCTGCACCTCGGCCGTCGTCTCCGGGAAAGCAACGCCATCCGGCGCCTGCGTTGGAATATAGGTGGTGGTATGCGCATGCTGGGAGCGGATGGCCTGGCCGGTCTGGAAGCGCTCGCCGAGCTGTTGCTTGAGGATGCCGAGCACCGCGGCGATGCCCTCTTCGTTGCGTTCGACCGGGTTGAGGTCGCTCAGAGCCATGAATTCCTCCGCGAATGGACCAGCGCCCACGCTTGTCATGCATCTATGGATGCGTAGTCTCGTAGTCTCACCAGCCACGCTCTGTCCAGCGCCAGAACAAGGAAGTTTCGATGCCCATCCCCGCCCCCTTCGTCTCCAAACCCATGGACATCGAGAAGGACTGGATCGACTACAACGGCCATCTCAACATGGCCTACTACAACGTGCTGTTCGACCGCTGCTCGGACGAAGCCTTCGAGGCGATGGGCATGGGGCTGGATTACGTGAAGGAGCGGCGGCTCACCGTTTACACCGCCGAAGTCCATGTCTGCTACGTCCAGGAACTGCATCTGGATCACAAGGTCCGCATCTCTCTCCAGCTCATTGACCATGATGACAAGCGGCTGCGGACCTACCAGGAAATCCGCCATGTCGACGGCTGGCTCGCCGCCACCTCCGAGATCCTGTCCCTGCATGTCGATATGTCCGGACCGAAGGTCGCACCCTTCCCCGCCGATGTGCTTGCCAAGGTCGAAGCCATGCGCGCCGCCCATTCCGCACTGCCGATGCCGGAGCGCGCCGGCCGCTCGATCGGCATCAAACGCAAATAGGGCAAAGCCGACACCTCTCGTTCCCGGACAGAGCGATGGGCTTGGGCTTCAAAGCCACACCGGCAATCTAAAATCGCAAAACCCTGGAATCGGCTGGCGGCAGTGCTTGAAGCGACTCGGCGCCCGCGTTAACCTTACCGAGGTTTTAACGGGAACAAGCCGATTGAGCCGTTGCGCGACTCAGCGGGTCGGTCGAAAACGATCCGCATCGAGGTAGCGACACGGGCGGCGGGGCGAAGCCGGTTCGAGGAACGTGCATGAAAACCGACATCAAGGTCGAGGTGGACAGGCTGGCTGCCGATCCGCGCATAACCGACTATGATTTCTGGCGTTCCCTCAAGAACGTCAACAACGAGATCTTCCACATCGCCAACAGCAACGAGCCGATCCCGTTCGACATGATCCGCTGGCGCGCCATCCTGAAGCAGGCGCGCATGAAGCGCGGCCACGCTTAAAACCCTCGAACCGACAATCTCCTACACCAAGCCTGGCCCCTTACATCAAGCTTGGCGCTTGATGGCTCCCAGGGCCGAGCGCGCCACCACCGGCGACGACTGGATGATGGCCGTGTTGGTCATCGCATAGGGAATGATCCGGTCGATCACCCGCTCGAGTTCAGCCACCGAGCCGACATGCGCCAGAGCAATGAAACAGTCCTCGCCGGTCACCCGGTCGCATTGCGCGATCTCCGGCAGCTCGCGGATGATTTCGGCCACGACCGCCAATTGCCCCGGTACCGGACGGATGCGCAGCCATGCCGATAGCGGCAGACC
>NZ_RZQG01000241.1:0-7224 GCF_003998635.1 Mesorhizobium sp. M7D.F.Ca.US.004.03.1.1 | reverse complement strand
GGGGCAGATAACCAAGCCCGGCCAGTAAAAGATCCGCCAGCCCCGGGGTGAGTAGTGGTAGACGCGTGCGTTGACATTATGAATTTTGTGGCCTTCGCGCAGCAGTTCGCGCATCAGCAACGTGCAGGAAACCTTGAAGCCATTGTGTTTCGGGAAAGGATGGCTGACGATCCATTCGCGTCGAAACCCTACATTGTTGGCGTTCATCGCCCGCTTCGAGGCAAATCGCCCATCGCCATGAGCCATCGGGAAAAACCAGATCAGGGCAAACGTTCTTGAAAAGAAATCATCGTGCGAAAGATATGTGTATCCGTTTACGCAAATGATTTTTGGATCTTCAAATGGCTTCAGCAAAGCTGACAGCCAGCCTGGTTCCGGCACGACGTCGGAATCGGTCAAGATGACGATGCTTCCGTCCGTTGCCAGTACGCCATTGTTCTTCAGGTCGTAGTATCGGCCGCCAGGGAACGCTGTGAAGACGAGGTCGGAAACTTGACCCAGCTGCGGTGCTTCAGCCGTGATTTTATGAAGCAGCGCGTCTGCATCCGACTCATGCCCACCATGAGAAATAACAACTTTCGGTCGCGCCAGGCCGAGATCAGTGACAGCTACGATTTCCCGCGCCAAGGCCTTCAGTCCAATGCCGATCTCGTCCCAGTCGATGGACTTGGCGTTTTCCATTTCCACAACGAGTGAATATCTTGCGCGTTCTTCAACCATCTCTGCACTGACCATTCATCGTCTAGGTGGCTATATCCGCCGCAACCTAAAGTAAAGCAACCTCTGCCTATCGAGCGACAGCCTTTCGTGAAACGCTCCATTGTCCCACATAATCTTGCATGTTGCCTCTTTGATCAAATCGGAGCGCCAGCCCGGATTTCAAAGAAAGCCGGACCCGCGGTGATTTCTGGTCTGGAACTTTGAGGTGTCGGAATACTGCGACAAGAAGCGTTCCCTCCATTCCGTATTGACGGTGTCCCGTTGGATCTCGAGACCAGAATTGGGGGCTGATGTAGATTCAAATGTGATTTCAGCGTCAACCAGATGCGCGACCTTTACAAGGCTGGCCCGTGGGTTTGCCAAGAGTTCCTCATATGTCAATGACAGGAAAGACAATCCGTTTCTTGCTAGCCAAATGTCCCAGGCCAGATTTTCCAGCATGATTTTTTCAAGCGCCTCCGCGATCGCCGCGCCGTCATAGCGTGGTGAGTTCTGAGCAGCCTCAGTGGAGCGAAATCGACCGGTCTGACGAGCGCGTGCCCAAGAAATTGCCTGACCAAGGAGATCGCGGCGGGTTAAGCGGACATAGCGCAGTCCTGGAAGGCTGGCTGGGAGGTCCACAGTCTTGGCCACCTGGGAAAACTGGCTTGCAAAGAGTTTGACTGCATAAATTCCGGAGGGAGATCGCCCATCCTTTAATGCACGCAAAACCTGAGCACGGGGATCGCGAGGATAGTTCGGCAATTCGAGAACACGGCGGCCGCCGAACCATTCCAGAGGATTGCCAAGCCCGGCGGTTGCCATCAACCCGGCGAGATGGTTGCTGCCACTGCGTGGTGAGGTGCAGATGAGAATCCCGGCTTTTAACCCAGCCAGGATGTCGGAAGGGACTTCAACAGGCAAAGGGCGCCTACGAAAGAGATGCATGGCGAACACAGCTACCGTTTCAGCAAGAACACTGCCTGCTGGCCGAAGAAATTCCAGAACCACCACGGCATCGACAGGCCGATCTTCTGGCCATTGGCGTCGAGCGCCGTCGCCTTCTCCACGGTCGCGCCGAGCTCGTCGCACAGATTGACGAAATCGCGGATGGTGCAGAAGTGGATGTTGGGCGTGTCGTACCAGGAATAGGGCAGGTCCTTGGTCACCGGCATGCGGCCCTGGATGAACAGCGACAGGCGCACCCGCCAATGGCCGAAATTGGGGAAGGACACGATGGCGCGGTTGCCGATCCTGAGCAGTTCGTCGAGCACCAGCTTCGGGTTGCGGGTGGCCTGCAGCGTCTGCGACAGGACGACGAAGTCAAAGCCCTTGTCGGGATAGAATTCGAGGTCCTTGTCGGCATCGCCCTGGATAACCGAGAGGCCGCGCGCCACGCATTCGTTGACGCCGCGCTGCGACAGCTCCAGTCCACGGCCGTCGACCTGCTTGGTGTCCTGCAGCAGTTCGAGCAGCGAGCCGTCGCCGGAACCGACGTCGAGCACGCGCGACTGCGGTGGGATGAGGTTGGCGACGACCTCGAGGTCGACGCGCTGGTCGCGGTTGACACTCATGGCTTCGCCTCCTGCCTGGCGCATGATCCCGATCCGAAAAGTCTGCAATTTTTCGGGGTCATGCGCTGAGCCCTCTCGCCCGGGCCGCCGATCCGATGAAGCCGTTGATGGCGGCAAACAGTTCCGGCTCGTCGAGCAGGAAGGCATCGTGGCCGCGGTCGGTCTCGATCTCGACGAAGGATACCGATGCGCCGGCCGCGTTGAGTGCGTGCACGATCGAGCGACTCTCCTCGGTCGGGAACAGCCAGTCCGAGGTGAAGGACACCAGGCAGAAGCGGGTTCTGGTGCCTGCGAAGGCATCGGCCAACCGACCGCCATGATCGGCGGCGAGGTCGAAATAGTCCATCGACCGCGTCATGTAGAGGTAGGAATTGGCGTCGAAGCGATCGACGAAGGTCATGCCCTGGTGGCGCAGATAGCTTTCGATCTGGAAGTCGGCGTCGAAGCCGAAGGTCAGCGCTTCGCGATCCTGCAGATTGCGGCCGAACTTCCGGTGCAGGGCGGCTTCCGACAGATAGGTGATGTGGGCGGCCATGCGCGCCACCGCCAGGCCCTTTTCCGGGCGTTTGCCGTGCTCGAAATATTTGCCGCCATGCCAGTCCGGATCGGCCATGACAGCTTGCCTTCCGACCTCGTGGAAGGCGATGTTCTGCGAGGAATGGCGCGCGCCGGTGGCGATCGGCAGCGCCGAGAAGACGCGCTCCGGATAGCTCGACGCCCATTCCAGCACCTGCATGCCGCCCATCGAGCCGCCGAGCACGCAAAACAGTTTCTCGATGCCGAAATGGTCGATCAGCATCTGCTGCGCGCGCACCATGTCGCGGATGGTGATGATTGGCAGGTCGAGCCCATAGGGCTTGCCGGTGGCGGGATTGGTCGAGGCCGGTCCGGTGGACCCAAGACAACCGCCGATGACGTTGGAGCAGATGACGAAGAAGCGGTTGGTGTCGATGATCTTGCCGGGGCCGATCAGCACTTCCCACCAGCCCGGCTTGCCGGTCACCGGATTGGTGCTGGCGACATGCTGGTCGCCGGTCAGCGCATGGCAGACGAGGATGGCGTTGGAGCGAGCGTCATTCAGCGTGCCGTAGGTCTGGTAGGCGATCTGGAACGGCGACAGCAGTGTGCCGGCATCCAGCTTGAGCGGCTTGTCGGAGCCAAAACGCAAAACCGGGCTCGACGGTTGGTCGGCCTCGTTGTTGGTTTTGCGGGCGCGCAGAACGGCCATGACATCCATCTCACACTTTGAATCCACGGCACCGCGCTTTCGAAAATCGATGCCGATGTCCGGCCGGTCGCGGACAACAAAAAACCGGCATTGCAGTCGCAAAGCCGGTTACAGGATGCAAACGGCCCTTTAGCAAGTTGTTTAACGTGGCTGCAAGCCGACCGGCCAAATCACCACGGAAGTTCGCACCTCTTCTACGGCTGTGGCGCGCCGGCGTCAACGGCCAGCCTTGGTCCGGTGGCTGTCACCTCTCGACATTGCGGGCCACGGCTTGTATTTCCGCTGCGGCTTCCCTCAGGAAGCGTTCTCGACGGATTTTGCGACATGAGCCAGACACCGGACAAGGCACGTCCAACCCCGCGCGCGGGCATCATGGACATCGACGCCTATGTGCCGGGCAAGAGCACGGCGCCTGCCGGCGTCGCCAAGGTCTACAAGCTGTCCTCGAACGAGAACCCGCTCGGTCCGTCGCCGAAGGCGATCGAAGCCGCGCGTGAAATTGCCGGCAAGCTCGACGTCTATCCCGACGGCACCGCCAGGCGGCTGCGCGAAGCGATCGCCGAGGTGCACGGCCTCAACCCGCAGAACATCATCTGTTCCAATGGCTCCGACGAAATCCTCGGCCTGCTGGCACAGACCTATCTGGCGCCCGGCGACGAGGCTGTCATCACCGAACACGCCTTCATGGTCTACAAAATCTACATCCAGTCGGCTGGCGCCGTTCCGGTGACGATCAAGGAAACAGACGAGCGCGCCGATATTGACGCCATCCTGGCCGCCGTCACGCCGCGCACCAAGATCGTGTTCCTCGCCAACCCCAACAACCCGACCGGCACCTATGTGCCGTTCCAGGAGGTGCGCCGCTTGCATGCCGGCCTGCCCAGGCACGTGCTTCTGGTGCTCGACGCGGCCTATGCCGAATATGTCCGCCGCAACGACTATGAAGCCGGCATCGAGCTGGTCAGCAGCGCCGAGAACGTGGTGATGACCCGTACCTTCTCCAAGATAGGCCTCGGCGGTGCGCGGATCGGCTGGATGTATGCGCCGATGCACATCGTCGACGCCATCAACCGCGTGCGGGGGCCCTTCAATGTCAATGCGACGGCGATCGAGGCCGGCATCGCCGCGATCCGGGACCGCGCTCATGTCGAGCGCAGCGTGACGCACAACGAGACCTGGCTGGCTTGGCTGAGCGAACAGATGACAGGGCTCGGTTTGCGGGTGACGCCCAGCGTCGGCAATTTCATCCTCATTCATTTTCCCGAGGACAAGAAACATTCCGCAGCGGCGGCGGACGACTATCTGACGGCGCACGGCTATATATTGCGGCGCGTTTCCGGCTACGGCTTTCCCAACGCGCTGCGCATGACCGTCGGCACTGAAGAGGCCAATCGCGGCGTTGTCGCCGCTCTCACGACATTCCTGAAAAGCTAGAACACCATGACATCACCGATGTTTGAAAAGATCGCGCTGGTCGGCATCGGCCTGATCGGCTCGTCGCTGGCCCGCGTCATCCGCCGCGAGGGCCTCGCCCGTCACGTCGCCATTTCCACCCGCAGCGCCGCGACGCTGGCGCGGGCTGAGGAGCTTGGGCTGGGTGATTCCTACACGACCGATGCGAGAGAAGCGGTCCGCGATGCCGATCTGGTCATCGTCTCGGTGCCGGTTGGCTCATCCGGCGCGGTCGCCGAGGAAATCGCGCCGGCGCTGAAGCCGGGCGCGATCCTCACCGATGTCGGCTCGACCAAGGCATCGGTCATCGCGCAGATGCAGCCTTATGTGCCGGCCGGCGTCCATTTCATTCCCGGTCACCCACTGGCGGGCACCGAAAAATCCGGCCCCGATGCCGGTTTCGCCGACCTGTTCGACAATCGCTGGTGCATCTTCACGCCGGTGCCCGACACCGATCCGGACGCGCTGGAGAGGCTGTCGGAATTCTGGCGGCGCTGCGGCGCCAACATCGACACGATGGACCCTCAGCATCACGACATGACGCTGGCCATCGTCTCGCACCTGCCGCACATCATCGCCTACAACATCGTCGGCACCGCCGATGATCTGCAGTCGGTGACCAAATCCGAAGTGATCAAATATTCGGCTTCGGGCTTTCGCGACTTCACCCGCCTTGCCGCTTCCGACCCGACCATGTGGCGCGACGTGTGCCTGCACAACAAGGACGCCATCCTCGAAATGCTGGCGCGGTTCTCGGAAGATCTGGCGTCGCTGCAACGCGCGATCCGCTGGGGCGATGGCGAAAAACTCTTCGACCTGTTCACCCGCACCCGCGCCGTGCGCCGCTCGATCATCGAGGCCGGCCAGGACATCGACGTGCCCGATTTTGGCCGTCAGGCGGTCGAACACCCTAAAGGGAGCTGATATTCAGGTGAGGCCGGCCTGCAAATGGCGGATACCTGCGCTTCCCCGTTCCACCGCGTCGCGGTAGAACTGTGCTCACGTACTTCAAGTACGCTCCGCTCCGGTTCTCGGTCTCAGCCATTTTCGACTCGGCCTGACCTGAATCTCAGCTCCCTTAGCCTTGTCGGGATGTCGGCCAGGTCGCAGCGACCATGGCCAGAGTCTCGGCGCGGTCCGGCGCGCCCAGCCTGCCGCCGAAGCGCAGGCATTTGAGCGCGGCGGCCGCACTGGCAAAGCGCAAAGCCTGCTCGACCGGCATGGCTTCCGCCAGCCCGACGGCGAAGGCGCCGTGAAAGACATCGCCGGCGGCCAACGTGTCGACGGCCTTGATTTTCGGCGCCGCGACATGGCGTACACAGCCTGCGGAACGGTCGTGCCACCAGCTCCCCGCCGCGCCGCCGGTCACCGCGACAAAGGCGTCGGTGCGGCTGGCGAGATCGGCGCAAGCCGTTTCCGGATCGAGCGCCTGGCCGCAGACAATGCGCGCCGCCGGCTCCGAAGCGACGATGTGCGTGGCGAGCGGCAACAGCTGTTCCAGGACCTCCAGCCGTGCGGTGTCGGCATCGAGGATCGCCGGACGGCCCATGGCGCGGGCCGCCTTCAGGGCAAGTGCTGCCGCACCCGGCCAGCGGACATCGACCAGTACGGCGTCGAATGCCATGAGGTCAGCGACCGGCAAGGCTTCGGGATCGGCGTGGGCAAGTCTGTCATAGAACGGCACGATGATGCGCTCGCCATGCGCGTCGACCAGGATCGAGGCCAGCGCCGAGCGGGCGCCTCTGACGCGGCGCACAAAGGTGCAATCGACGCCCTCGGCCTCGATGCCGGCGATGAGCTGGTCGGCGACGGCATCGTCGCCGGCACTCGCCCACAGCGATACCTCGGCACCCAGGCGGTGGGCCGCGCAGGCAGCGCTCGTCGCCATGCCCGAGGCGATCTGGACGCCGTCGGAGGCGATGAACTTTCCTTGATGCATGGGCAGTGTCTCGACACGCAGGATGGTGTCCAACGTCAGTGCGCCAACACTCAGCAACCTCACGGGTCTTGCCATGGCAACGCTATTCCACCGGCTTGATCTTGCCCAGCGGAATGAAGCCGAGCGAGGCCTTGCCCTTGACCACCTTCAGCGGCATCGACGGTTCGTTGCCGAGCACCGCCAAGGCAGCAAAGCCCTGCTCGATCTGGCTTTTCTGCTCGGGTATGGCGGCGCCGAGGATCGCCGCCACCGCCTTCGGATCCTTCAGCCTGATCATCAGATCGGCGTTGATAAGGCCCTCGGCATCGACCGACAGCGGTCCCGAAACGGTG